>NZ_DEYR01000074.1:0-14649 GCF_002364635.1 Pseudomonas sp. UBA3153 | reverse complement strand
GCCTGGCCGCGGCCCAGCGGGCGCAGCGGATCGCTTTCGCCCTGCAGTGCGCCGACCCAGGCGCTCGCCGCGTAAACGAGCAGCGCCAGCCCGGCGAGTTGCGCCAGGCGCTGGCGCTGGGTTTTCGGCACGAACTCGAGGGCACCGAGCCAGAGCGCTACGCCGGCGGCGAGCAGCCCCCAGAGTGCCAGCGACAGCGCGCCGGGCAACACGCGCTCAAGCATCCACACCGCGACGGCCAGTAGCAGCACGCCGAAGGCATTGCGCACGCCGATCATCCAGTTGCCGGATTTCGGCAGCAGGCTGCCGCCGCCGACGGCGAACAGCACCAGCGGCGCACCCATGCCAATGCCGAGGGCGAACAGCTTCAGGCCGCCGCCCAGCGCGTCGCCGCTGCTGCTGATATAGAGCAGCGCGCCGGCCAGTGGCGCCGATACGCACGGGCTGACCAGCAGGCTGGAAAGCACGCCGAGCAACGCCGCGCCCCACAGAGAGCCGCCGCGGGTGTCGTCGGCGAGTCGGTTCAGCGGTTCGCTGATCAGGCGCGGCAGGCGCAGTTCGTAGACGCCGAACATGGCCAGCGCGAAGGCCGCGAAGAAGGCGGCAAACGGCACCAGCACGAAGGGCGACTGCAACCGCGCCTGCAGGTTGAGGCTGGCGCCGAACACGCCCATCAGCGCGCCGAGCACGGCGAAGCAGATGGCCATCGACAGCACGTAGGCCAGCGACAGGCTCAGGCTGCGCCAGCCGCCGATGCGCCCGCGCAGCACCACGCCGGAGAGGATCGGCAGCATCGGCAGCACGCAAGGGGTGAAGGTCAAGCCGAGCCCGGCGAGGAAGAACAGCACCAGTTCGCTCCATTTCCAGCCGCTTGCGCCGGCCGGCGCCGTGTAGCCGGTTGCGGCGGGCACCTCGCCAATGCTGAAACGCTGGGTTTCCGGCGGATAGCAGAGGCCCTTGTCGGCGCAGCCCTGATAGGTCACCAGCAGGGTGAAGGGGCGCTTGACGGGGTTGTCGACCGGCAGATCGATGTCCAGGCCTTCGTGGTACACCTCGACCTCGCCGAAGAACTCGTCGGTCTTGTGCTCGCCGGCCGGCAGCTGCGGCTGGCCGAGGGCGATGTCCGCCGGCTCGCTACGGAAGGCGAAGCGATGGCGGTAGAGGTAGTAGCCGGGCGCATTGGTGAAGCGCAGCTTGATCCTGTCGGCATCGCCCTCGATCAGGTCCAGGCGGAAGGCTTCGCGCACGGGCAGGAAGTCGCTGCTGTTGTTCAGCGGAGCGCCCAGTTCGGCGCTCGGACGCTTGTCGAAAATCCCGGCGGCGGCCGGCAGGGCGATCAGCAACAGCAGGAGAGGCAGCAGGCGGCGCATGGCGGTCTCGCGAAATCGGAAGCGCGCATGATAGCCGAGGGGGGCGGTGCGTGCAGGGGCCAGGTCAAGCGCCGCCACACTGCGGAGCGGACCGATAAGGCGTGATCCACCCCGCGGTCAATGAACGCTCGCACCCATTACGCCTGCCTTTCGATGCGATGGACTGTGGCCCGATAGGGGACGACGGCATCCGCGCCAGGCTTCGCCCTCACACGCGAAACGCCTGCACCGCCGTGTCCAGCTGGCTACCCAGCGCCAGCAGGCGCTCGCCCTGATTGCGCCCGGCGCCGATGCGTTCCAGGTTGCTGCCGCCCAAGTGATGGATGCGCTCGCTGTGGTCGCGGATCTCGCTGACCGCGCCGCTCTGTTGCGCGGTGGCGTCGGCGATGCGTTCGGCCATGCCGGCGATGCCGCGGATCGAGGCGACCACCTGGTCCAGCGCGCCATCGGCGGCGGCCGCCTGCCGTGCCGTGTTTTCGGCGTGCTCGACCTGCACGCGCATGGTGTCCACCGACTGCCGGGCGGCGCGCTGCAGGTTGCCGATCAGTTGCTGGATTTCCTCGGTGGCGCCGGCGGTGCGCTGGGCCAGCGAGCGCACCTCCTCGGCGACCACGGCGAAGCCGCGGCCCAGTTCGCCGGCGCGTGCAGCCTCGATGGCGGCGTTGAGCGCCAGCAGGTTGGTCTGTTCGGCGATGCCGCGGATCACTGTGAGCACCTTGCCGATGGTGGCGGTTTCCTCGGCCAGCCGCTCGATGGCCAGCGCATTGCCCTGCACTTCGCCCACCAGCCCGTGCATGCCGGCGAGGCTGTCAAGGATCACCCGCTGGCCCAGTTCCACCGCCTCGCCGGCGGCGCGGCTGGCCCCCGCGGCCTGGCTGGCATCGACGGCGACGCGCTGGATGGTGGACTCCAGCTCGCCGAGCGCATCGCGGATCTGCGCGGTATCGCCGACCTGGCGCTCGGCGCCGCGGTGCAGGCCGCTGCTCAGTTCGGCCAGCGCGTGGCTGCTGCCGGCGACCTGCTGGGCGTGCTCGCGGATGGTGCCGACGAGGTTCACCAGATAGCTGCGCAAGCGGTTTAGCGACGCCTCGATGTCGCGCATCTCGCGGGTCCGCGTGCGCAGTGCGACGGGTTCGCCGAAATTGCCGCCGGCCCAGGCCGAGAGCGCTTCCGTCAGGCGGCCGAGGGCGTGGGTCAGGTGGCGCTGGATGCGATCGACCACCAGAGCGATGAGCAGGATCATGCCGATCATCAGGCCCTGGATCAGGCGTACCTCGAACTGGATGCGCGCGTGTTCGCCGCGCACCACGGGTTCGAGCGCGGCGAGGGCGTTCTGCAGGGCGAGGACCTTTTCCTGGGTTTCGGTGGCCAGTTCGCCGCGGCGCTGGATCAGCGCGCGGGTGCGCCCGAGTTCCGCCGGGTAGCGTTGCAGCAGGCCGGCGAGCTCGCGCTTGAGGGCGATGCCGCGGTCTTCCACCGGCGGCTGGCTGGCCTCGGGAGCGTCCAGTCCCATCAGCGCGGCGAAGCTGGAACCGGCGGAATCCTCTTGGGTGGCGACGCCGAGCAGCGGCAGCGCGTCGATGCGTTTCGCCTGGGCGTCGAGCGCGGCGAGTTCGCGCTCGACGTCTTCGCCCAGTTCCTCGCGTCCGCTGCCGACCATGCGCCCGCGCGCATGGCTCAGGCGCAGCAGATGGCGTGACGCCTCGAACAGCGGCGCGGCGTATTCGCGGGCGGCGCCGGCATCGCTTTGCGCGGCATAGGCCGACAGCGCTTCCAGCGCGCCGCTCATCTCGCGCTCCGCCTGCAACAACAGGCCCTGCGGATCACCGCCAAGTTTGCCGGCAGCGAGCAGCTCGCCGGCGGCGAACTGGCGCAGTTCGTCGAGGCTGGGGCGCAGGGGGGCGGCGAAACCGTCGGGTAGCGCATCTAGTGCCGTGGCCAGTTCCTCCAGTGCGCGGCTGGCCTGCGCGTGGTGCACGGCGTCGCCGCTCGCCAGGTAGCGTTGCACGTTGTCGGCCACCTGCTCGCGAAACTCCCGGGAGAGCGCCTGGTAGCGCTCCATCAATTGATAGGGCCGCTCCAGCGCACGCTGCGACCACCACAGCGTGGCGCCTAGCGCGAGGCAGGCGGTGATCAGAAGAAAGGTATTGACGGTGGTGAGCAGCTTCAGGCGCATCCGAACCTCGACACACGACGTGAGGGTAGGTTCGGAGGTTATTGCGGTTCGATTTCAGTCTGATGACAGCGTGGGCGGGCAGCCCTGGCGCTCATTCCTGGAATACCGCGGTGCGGTTGCGCCCGCCGTTCTTGGCGACGTAGAGCGCCTGGTCGGCCTGGCTGGAGAGGCGGTTGATCTCCATGTCCGGACCAAGCTCGGCGATGCCGCAACTGAAGGTGCAGGAGAGGTCGTGCGGTTGCTCCGGGTAGCGGATTTCAGCGAAGCGCCGGCGGATGTCGTCGAGCACCTTGAAGGCGGCCTCGGCGCTGGTGTCCGGCAGCACCACGGCGAATTCCTCGCCGCCATAGCGACCGATGTGGTCGGTTTTGCGCAGGCGCTGCTTGAGGAACAGCGCCAGGCTCTTGATCACGCGATCGCCCATGGGGTGGCCGTAGGTGTCGTTGACCTTCTTGAAATGGTCGATGTCGAGCATCGCGAAGGTCAGCGGCTTGCCGTCGCGGCGCGCGCGGGCGCGGGCGTCTTCGAGCAGTTGCAGGGTGTGCGTGTGGTTGTACAGGCCGGTCAGGCTGTCGCGAACCATGCGCGCCTTGAGGCTGCGTGCGCGGGTGGCGCGGGTACGTACCGTGGCGATCAGGTGGCGCGGCTTGATCGGTTTGGTGAGGAAGTCGTCGCCGCCTTCGCTCATGGCGTCGAGTTGCTTGTCGAGATCGTCCTCGGCGGACAGGTAGATGATCGGCACGCTGACGTAGCGCTCGTGCTGGCGGATCACCTTGGCCAACTCGGTGCCGGTGCAGTCGGGCATGTACATGTCGAGGATGATCAGGTCGGGCTGGAATTCGGCCAGTTCGGCCATCGCCTTGATCGGCTCGGTGAGGGTTCGGGTGACGATGCCGGCGCTGTTCAGCACGCGCTCGGTGTGCGTCGCCTGGGCGCGCGAGTCATCCACCACCAGCACTCTGTAGGGTTCGTAGTGCGCGGTGCGGGTAAGGATCTCGATCTTTTCCAGCAGGCTGGAGGCGTCGATGGCACCGGTAAAGAACTCCTGGCCGCCGGCACGCACCGCTGCGAGGCGCGTCGGGGCGTCGGTTTCCTCGTGGCTGAAGAACAGCACGGGGATTTTCTGCTCCAGTCCCTGCTGCGATTCCTCGGCGAGGGCGAGGCCGGCGGTGTGTCCGCCGAAGTCCACTTCCATGACGATCGCGGCCGGGTGACGTTCGCTCATCGCCGCGCGGAACTCGGCGGCGCTGTGCAGCGCCTGCGCCGCGAGGCCGAAGAATTCGAGCTGCTGGGCCAGGCGTTCGCTACGTTCCTGGTCCTGCAATCCCAGATAGACCGGCTTGCGCAGCGGCGGAAGAAAGGACTCGGCAAGGTCGCCATGGCGCAGGCCGGTGCGCGAGAGACGCTGCATGAGCTGGTGGATTTCGCTGATCAGCGGACTGTTCAGGCGGCCGCGGTTGGCTTCGACGCTTTCCAGGCTGGTGGCGATGCGCCGCGCCAGCTGGGCGTGTTCCTCCTGCTCGAAGCGTTCGGCGTAGCGCAGCAGGCGCGTATTGGCGTCCACCAGTTCGCTCATGTCGCCGGCGTTCCACTCGCTCGCCTGCAGGCGTTGCCAGACCTCCAGCACCTGGCGAGCCTGATGGATCACGCGTTGGGCAAAGTGGTTCTTCAGTCGGTCGCGGTTGGGATCTTCGTATTCGCTCATGGCCCACATCTTGAGGGTTTTAGCGCTGACGTATCCGTTCAGCGTGATGGCTCGATGCTACCACTCTCTGCATTCCGCTTACATCACCGCCGATCCTCTGGCGCCACATTTTTACGTCGAACGGCTATCTGCCGACCGCTCTGGTTCAAGGCGTCGCCGGCGATGCGTCGACGATGCCTTATAGTGAGTCCGTGATTCGCAACCCTGGAGACAGGCTGCGGTCAGAAGACATGCATTCGAACAGCAAGGAATACGCCATGTTGGATTGGAAGACACGCACCGGCGATAGCGCGCCACGCGAAGAGACCCTCGGCAAGCGCTCGGCGCCGGGTGGGCTGCTGGTACGCGGCCTGGGAGCATTGCTGGTCATCTACCTGCTGGTGGCTCTGGTGGTCGGCTGGTACTGGAGCCGGGAGCCTGACTTGTTCCCCGTGCAGCAGCACGCCCAGGCGGCGGCGCAGAGTGCCCAGCGACAGATGGTGATCGGCTACACCACGGTGGAAACCCTGAAGCAGGTGGCCAGCACGCTGCTCGACAAGCCGGGTGGCTACCTCTCCAACGACAAGCTGCCGCCCGGCCTCTGGCTGGACAACATGCCCAGCTGGGAATACGGCGTGCTGGTGCAGGTCCGCGACCTGTCACGGGCGCTGCGCAAGGATTTCGCCCGTTCGCAGTCGCAATCCACCGAGGACGGCGACCTGGCGAAGGCCGAGCCGCGCTTCAACTTCGACAACCGGAGCTGGGCGCTGCCGGCCTCCGAGAGCGAGTACCGCGAGGGCATCAAGTCGCTGGATCGCTACCTGGCCCGGTTGTCCGACCCGAACCAGGGCAATGCGCAGTTCTATACCCGCGCCGACAACCTGAATAACTGGATGGGCGACGTCGCCACGCGGCTCGGCTCGCTGTCGCAGCGGTTGTCCGCCAGCGTCGGGCGGGTACGCCTGAACGCCGATGTGAATCCCGCCGAAGTGCGTCCGGGCGAGGTGCCGAAGGTCAGCGAGGACACCGTAGAGACGCCCTGGCTGCAGATCGACAATGTGTTCTACGAGGCGCGTGGCCAGGCCTGGGCGCTGTCGCACCTGCTGCGTGCCATCGAGGTGGATTTCGCCGACGTGCTGGCGAAGAAGAACGCCACCATCAGCGTGCGGCAGGTCATCCGCGAGCTGGAAGCCGCGCAGGAGCCGCTGTGGAGCCCGATGGTGCTGAACGGCAGCGGCTACGGGATTCTCGCCAACCATTCGCTGGTGATGGCCAACTACATCTCGCGCGCCAACGCCGCGGTGATCGATCTGCGCAACCTGCTGGAGCAGGGCTGATCGATGTCGCTCAGCGCGGAGCAGGCGCATCGCGCGGCCTCGGATGCCGAGCAGGTGGCCTGGGTCGACGAATCGGATCGCCTACTCGGTAGCCTGACCCGCGCCGAGCTGCGCGCCCGCGGGCTGATCGGTCGGGCCTGCTTCGTGCTGCTGTTCAACGCCGCCGGCGACCTCTGCGTGCACCGCCGCAGCCTGAGCAAGGCGCTGTATCCGGGCTACTGGGATGTCGCCGCGGGCGGCATGCTGGCGGCCGACGAGGATTACGCCGAGGGCGCCGCGCGCGAGCTGGAGGAAGAACTGGGCGTGGCTGGCGTGGCGTTGCGCGATCACGGACGGTTCTTCTTCGATCACCCCGACAACCGCATCTGGGCGGCGGTGTTTTCCGCCGTGTGGGACGGCGCGCTGCGCCTGCAGCCGGAGGAAGTGATCGAGGCGCGCTTCATCAGCCAGCAGCGGGTGTTCGTCGAACTGCGCGAAAAACCCTACTGTCCGGACTCGCTGGAAGCCTTCGAACTGTGCCGCGGCCGGTGAATCCGGCTGCAATTTCCTATTAGCATTTGCGCCCATTGCTGCTAAATTGCGCGGCCTTTCCCGCCCGCGCGCCGCGTGGGTCTGCGCTGCCCCTGCCTGAGTGGGGCCTCGCGGTTGCCCGCACGCGTCTTTCGCCGGCAGCCTGTCGCTATCCTGACCCCTACGAGGAACAGCCGGTGGTCAAGAAAGCTTCGTCATTGGCCGCCCTCGGCGGCCTGGTGTACTCCACCGACAGCGGCCGGCACTGCCCGGATTGCAGCCAGCCCGTGGAGGCCTGCATCTGCAAGCAAAGCGTCGTTCCCGCCGGAGACGGCATCGCCCGCGTGCGCCGCGAAACCAAGGGCCGCGGCGGCAAGACGGTGACCACCATCGCCGGGGTGCCGCTGGCCGATGAGCCGCTCAAGGAACTGGCCAGTGCGCTGAAGAAACGCTGCGGCTGCGGCGGCGGGTTGAAGGACGGGGTGATCGAGATCCAGGGCGATCACGTCCAACTGCTCATCGACGAGCTGATCAAGCGCGGCTTCAAGGCCAAGAAGTCCGGCGGCTGAGCCGCCCTCCATCCTGCCGGCAGTGCGCCGGGACGAATAACTAAACTTCGGTAGTCGGCCGCCGGTCGATACCTGATCGTTTGTAACTATCCATGCATAACCTGTCCCCGAGCAAAGCGGGCAGGCCCAGCCCATTTCCGAGGGGGAACAATGGCCGCACGACGTACGCGCAAGGACGATGGCAGCAGCTGGACGGTGGCGGACAGCCGCAGTGTCTACGGTATTCGCCATTGGGGCGCCGGTTACTTCTCCGTCGGTGACGGCGGCGAGGTGGAAGTGCGCCCGCGCGGCGGTCGCGACGATGCGCCCATCGACATGCAGGCGCTGGTCGAGCAGCTGCGCGAGTCGGGGCTGTCGCTGCCGTTGCTGGTGCGCTTCCCGGACATCCTGCAGGACCGCGTGCGCAAGCTCACCGGCGCCTTCGACGCGAACATCGAGCGCCTGGAGTACAACGCGCATTACACCGCGCTGTACCCGATCAAGGTCAACCAGCAGGAAGCGGTGGTGGAGAACATCATCGCCACGCGCGATGTGTCCATCGGCCTGGAAGCCGGCTCCAAGCCCGAGCTGATGGCCGTGCTGGCGCTGGCGCCCAAGGGCGGCACCATCGTCTGCAACGGCTACAAGGACCGCGAGTTCATTCGCCTGGCGCTGATGGGGCAGAAGCTCGGCCACAACGTGTTCATCGTCATCGAGAAGGAATCCGAGGTCCAGCTGGTGATCGAGGAGGCCGCCGAGCTGAAGCTGCTTCCGCAGGTTGGCCTGCGCGTGCGGCTGTCCTCGCTGGCGTCGTCCAAGTGGGCGGACACCGGCGGCGAGAAATCCAAGTTCGGCCTTTCCGCGGCGCAGCTGCTGTCGGTCGTCGAGCGCTTCAAGCAGGCCGGGCTGGACCAGGGCGTGCGCCTGCTGCACTTCCACATGGGGTCGCAGATCGCCAACCTGGCGGACTACCGCAAGGGCTTCCGCGAGGCCATCCGCTACTACGGCGAGCTGCGCGCGCTGGGCCTGCCGGTGGACCACATCGACGTCGGCGGCGGCCTGGGCGTGGACTACGACGGCACCCATTCGCGCAACGCCAGCTCGATCAACTACGACATCGACGACTACGCCGCCAGCGTGGTCGGCATGCTCAAGGAATTCTGCGACCGCCAGGAAATCCCCCACCCGCACATCTTCTCCGAGAGCGGCCGGGCGATGACCGCGCACCACGCGGTGCTGGTGGTGCAGGTGACCGACGTCGAGCAGCACAACGACGACATCCCGGACATCGACCCCGAGCAGGAACAGCCCGAAGCGGTGCAGGACCTGCTCGATCTGCTCGGCCCGACCGATCCGGAGATGGTCGCCGAGACCTACTGGCGGGCCACCCACTACATCGGCGAAGTCTCCGCGCAGTACTCGGTGGGCAAGCTCAACCTGGCGCAGAAGGCGCTCGCCGAGCAGAGCTACTACGCCATCTGCCGGCGCCTGTACAACCAGCTCAAGGCGCGCCAGCGCTCGCACCGGCAGGTGCTGGACGACCTCAACGACAAGCTCGCCGACAAGTACATCTGCAACTTCTCGGTGTTCCAGAGCCTGCCGGACACCTGGGCGATCGGGCAGATCCTGCCGATCATGCCGTTGCAGCGGCTGAGCGAGGAGCCGCTGCGCCGCGCGGTGCTGCAGGACCTGACCTGCGACTCCGACGGCAAGATCAAGCAGTACATCGACGAGCAGAGCATCGAGACCAGCCTGCCGGTGCACGAAGTGCGCGAGGGCGAGGATTACCTGCTCGGCGTGTTCCTGGTCGGCGCTTACCAGGAAATCCTCGGCGACATGCACAACCTGTTCGGCGACACCGATTCGGTGAACGTCTACCAGGACGCCGACGGCAGCGTGCGCCATGGCGGCATCGAGACCCACGACACCATCGAGGACATGCTGCGCTACGTGCACCTGTCGCCCGAGGGCCTGATGAACTACTACCGCGACAAGGTCGCCGGCGCGCGCCTCAGCGCACGTGAGCGCACCCAATACCTGGACGCCCTGCGCCTGGGCCTGACGCGCTCCTCGTACCTGTCGAGCTGATCGCCCGGTGTGCCCAAAAGCCCGCTTTCGAGCGGGCTTTTTCGTTTCGGCAGGCAATCCTCGCCGGGCGCGATGCCGCTCTACGACAGGGCGGGTGGCGGCATCGCCGCCTTCATCCGCGCCACCACGTCGCGTGCCTGTTCAGCGCTGGCGAGGTTGGTGAAGCCCATCAGCAGGCCCGGCGGATGGCGCTCCTGCAGCGTCCAGTTGGACAGTGCATGGACGCCGATGCCGCAGGCGTTGATCCGTTCGGCGAGCGCCCGGTCGTCCTCGCCGGCATCCAGCTGGGCGAGCAACTGGATGCCGCCCGCCTGCAGGTCGATGCGCAGGCGATCGCCGAAGGCGGCGTGCAGCGCTTCGCTCAGGTAGCCGCGGCGCAGCGCGTACAGGTTGCGCATCTTGCGCAGGTGGCGGGCGAAATGGCCCTGGGTGAGGAAGTCGGCCACGGTCGCCTGCGACAGCGACGGGCAATGCTGCTGGAAAACCTCGGCGCTGCGCACGAAGCGGGCGACCTGGCTTTCCGGCACCACCAGGTAGGCCAGGCGCAGGCCGGGAAACAGCACCTTGCTGAAGGTGCCGGCATAGAGCACGCGGCCCTGGCGGTCGAGGCTCTTGAGCGCCGGCAGCGGGCGACCCTGATAGCGGTATTCGCTGTCGTAGTCGTCCTCGATGACCCAGGCGCCGGCGGCGTTGGCCCAGTCCAGCAGCGCGAGCCGTCGCGGCAGCGACAGGGAGACCCCGAGGGGGCTCTGGTGCGACGGGGTGACCACGGCAAAGCGCGCGTTCGCCGCGCGGTGCAGGCCGACATCCACGCACAGGCCTTCGCCATCCACCGGCAACGGCACCAGCCGCGCGCCCGCGCCCTCGAGCAGCAGCCGCGCGTGCGGGTAGCCGGGGTCCTCGAACCAGCAGGCGTCGCCGGGTTGCAGCAGTGTGCGGCAGATCAGGTCCAGCGAGCCGCGGTGGCCGGCGGTGATGAATACCTGCTGCGCGCTGCAGGCGATGCCGCGGGACACGCCGAGGTAGGCGGCGATCGCCTCGCGCAGGGCTGCGTCGCCGCGGGCGTTCGGGTAGGCCAGGTCGTTGCCGGACTGGCTGCGCAGGCGCCGTGCGGCCAGGCGCGTCCACAGTGCGCGGGGGAAGGCGTCGAGCGCCGGCAGGCCGAGTTGCAGCGGGCGTTCGGCGCTTCCCGCGTCGGCGTGGAAACTGCTCTGCGGCACGACCTCCGGGGCGACCGCGGAATAGGCGTGGGTCGCCAGTTGCGGCGAAACCACGGTGCCGGCGGGGCCGCGCGGCATCAGGTAGCCCTCGCTGACCAGCAACTGGTAGGCGGCCTCCACGGTGCCTCGCGCCAGGTTCAGCTCGCTGGCGAGCGCCCGTACCGCCGGCACGCGGTCGCCCGGGCGCAACTGGCCCTGGGCGATGGCCCGGCGAAAGCGTGCGTAGAGCTGCAGGTAGATCGGCGTGCCCTCGGCACGGTCCGGTCGCAGGTCGGGAAGGTCGTTGCGCATGTCCTGGTCATTCCATCGATTCTTGGCTCTGTCGACTATGGCATGTCGCGCCTAGAGTTGCAGGCAGTGAATGTCCAGGCCGATAGCGGAGCTTGCCGTGAAACTCATGCATGTGGATTGCAGTGCCAGCCGCGAGACGTCGAACTCGCGGGTGTTGGCGAAGTATTTCGTCGACCTGTTGCGCGGGCGGCTCGATGGCCTGCAGGTCGATTACCTCGACCTCGCGCTGCAGGCGCCGCCGCACGTCGGCGCCGAGCCGGCGATGAACGCCATCCTGGCCGACTCCGCTGCGCTGTGCCGTCGCCTGCGGGAGGCGGACGCGTTGCTGTTCGCCATGCCGATCTGCAACGGGAGCATGCCGTCGAACCTCAAGGCATTCATCGACGCCATCGTCCGCGCCGGGGTGACCTGCGTGTCGGATGAACAGGGCAGCCCGGCCCGCCGGAGAGTGTTGTTCCTGACCACCCACAGCGCCGATCCCGGCGCCGGCGACGCCCACAGGGATACGCTGAGCCTGGCGCTGCGCGCGGCGTTCGGCGTTGCCTCGGCACAGTTTGTCGATACCCAGCCGCTGCCGTTCGCCGACCCCGCGGCGCACGCCGCCGGCCTGGCGCGTGTGCGCTGGCAGCTGGAACGGATCGCCGCGCAATGGGCCACCCATGTGTTTCCCCACGAAGAAGGACTGTCGGCATGAGTAGCCTGCGCCTGCCCTATTACGACCTCTCGCCGGACGCCTATCAGGGCTTCCTCGCCGTCAAGAAGGCCCTAGACCGCAGCCCGCTGGGCAAGCGCCTGATCGAGCTGGTCAACCTGCGCGTCTCGCAGCTCAACGGCTGCTCGTTCTGCACCGAGATGCACGCCAGGGCCCTGCGCGCCGGCGGCACCGAGGATGCCAAGCTGGACGCCCTGGCCGGTTGGCGCGTCAGCGGCCGCTTCGACGCCCGCGAGCGGGCGGCACTGGACTGGGCGGAGTCGCTGACCGAGGTGGCGCGCAGCGGTGCACCCGACGAAGTCTTCAACGCCCTGAAGGCACACTTCAACGATGTCGAAATCGCCGACCTGAGCTTCGCCGTGGCCCTGATGAACGCCTTCAACCGGCTCGGCGTCGGCATGCGCCAGTGAAGCGCGCCGCCAAGGGCGCAACCGCTAGCCGCTGTAGCCGAAGCCACGCGCCATCAGCGTGGCCAGCAGCGGCATCGCCATCAGCAGGGCCAGTTCGGCGCGGATCACGCCGATCGTCAGGCGCGCGCGGGCGGCGCTGGTCTGCGGTTCGCGCCCGGCCTTGAGGGCATTGCGCCACTCGAAGAAGGTCAGTGTGGGGATGATCGAAAGCAGCCCGACCAGCACGAACAGGCCGACCTTGGCGTGGAATACGCCGTTGTGCAGGTAGTAGCTCCAGCCCTTGCCGAACCAAATCACCCGCGCCAGGCCGGTGAGCAGCACCACGCCGGCGGTGATGCCGAAGGAGATGTCGATGCGTATCAGGCTGCGCGCCCGTGCACTGTCCATCGGCAGCTTGAAGAGGACGTGCTCCAGGCTGAGCAGCGAGAACAGCACGAAGATCGACAGGTAATGCAGGTAGGCGGCGATGGCCTGGCTCATGGCTGAAAGCCTTCGAGGCGAGGGGACGGCGAGGTGTTCGTCATACTCATGCGGGTCCTTCCTGAGGGATGTCTGCCGGTCGCGGGGGTGTCGTCGTCATTGTGCCTCTTCCATTCGGTGGCGCCCATGCCCGGCCATGGTGTTCCCCGGCTAGGCCGCCGCCCGGGCGAACCAGGCGCCCGCGCGGTTCAGACGGCGGGCGTAGAGGCCCAGGCTGATCCCGCGGATGAGCATGAAGCCCAGGAAGGTCAGCCACAGGCCGTGGTTCGCGTAGCCCTGCAACAGCAGCCCGAGCGGCAGGCTGATGGCGAAGGCGATGAGCATGGCGTCGCGCATCTCCCGCGCGCGGGTGGCGCCGATGAACAGGCCGTCGAGCAGGTAGCTCCAGACCGCCACCAGTGGCAGCACGGCCAGGTAGGGCAGGTACTGCAGGGCGACCTCGCGCACCTCCGGGATATCCGTCTGCAGGCCGACGAACAGCCTGCCGCCGAGCAGGAAGAACAGCGCGAAGAGCAGGCTGGCGAGCAGCGACCAGCCGCCGGCGACCACCAGCGAGCGTTGCAGCGCCGGGCGATCGGCGCGGCCGATGGCGTGCCCGCACAGTGCCTCCAGCGCGTGTGCCAGGCCGTCCAGCGCGTAGGCGGTGAGCAGCAGCCCGTTGAGCAGCAGAGCGTTCGCCGCCACGGTGGCGTCGCCCAGGCGCGCGCCCTGCACGGTGACCAGGAAGAACACCGCCTGCAGCGCCAGCGAGCGGATGAAGATGTCGCGATTGACCGCCAGCAGCGGTCGCCAATTGGCCCAGCGGCGCAGCGCCGGCCAGTCGAGCGTTCCGGGATGGGCGCGCAGCGCGCCGCGCGTCAGTGCCAGGCCGAGCAGCGCGCCGCACCATTCGGCAAGCACCGCCGCCCGCGCCGCGCCGACCACGCCCCAATCCAGGCCGAGGACGAACCACAGCGACAGCGCCGCATTGCTCAGGTTGGTCAGCAGCAGGATCGCCAGCGGCGCGCGGGCGTTCTGCGTGCCGAGGAACCAGCCGACCAGCGCGTAGTTGGCCAGCGCCGCTGGCAGCCCGAGCAGGCGCGTGTGGAGGAAAGCGCGGGTCTGCCCGTCGAGTTCGGCGGAGGGATTCATCAGCTCCAGCGCGGCATCGCCGAACGGAATCGCCAGCGCGCCGAGCAGCGCCGCCAGCAGCAGGCCGAGCAGCAGCCCCTGCAATAGCACCTGGCGCAGGCCGCCGCCATCGCCCCGCCCGGAGGCCTGCGCGGCGAAACCGGTGGTGCCCATGCGCAGGAAACCGAGCACCCCGACGATCAGCAGGTACAGCGCGCTGCCCACCGCCGCGGCGCCGAGTTGATGCGCGTGCGGCAGGTGGCCGACCACGGCGCTGTCGACCAGCGCCACCAGCGGCACGGACAGGTTGGAAAGGATCATCGGCGCTGCCAGTGCCCACACCCGCCGGTGGGTGGGCATGTCGCGCCAGGCCTGTTTCACGCTCATGCGAAGGCTCCTGATGGGCCGCGCAGTATACCGAGGCCGCGCCCTTGATAGCCCTCGCGCTGCCGGCAGACGAAGGCCCGGAGGCGTTCGCCTGCCGCATGCTGTGACGGGGTCTAACAATTCCTGCCTATTCTGGTCTGTATCCATTGCTTCGCGCGGCTATACACGTAACCTGCGCCGACCTGCCTGCCCCCTGGAGACTGTGATGCAGAAGAAAGGACTCTTCCTGGCCTTTGCCCTGATGCTGTTGAGCGCCTGCGATTCGTCAGCGCCGGAGAAGGCCGCCAGCGCGCCACCGGCGGCCGCCCCGGCAGATCGGAAGAGCG
>NZ_DEYR01000033.1:80293-80617 GCF_002364635.1 Pseudomonas sp. UBA3153 | reverse complement strand
TCTTCCGATCTGCACCCCGGCTACCGCGCCGCCGGGCCTGCCTTCGCCGTGGCCGGCGCGCGCCTGCACGGCATCCCGGTGGACGCCGAGGGGCTGGACTGCGCCGCCCTGGAGCGCGCCGGCGACTGCCGCGTGGCCTACGTCACGCCGTCGCACCAGTACCCCACCGGCGTCACCCTCTCGCTGGCGCGGCGCCTGGAACTGCTGGACTGGGCCGAGCGCCACGACGGCTGGATCGTCGAGGACGACTACGACGGCGAGTACCGCTACAGCGGCACGCCGCTGACACCGCTCGCCGCGCTGGACCGCCAGGGCCGCGTGCTC
>NZ_DEYR01000033.1:0-80068 GCF_002364635.1 Pseudomonas sp. UBA3153 | reverse complement strand
GACCGCCAGGGCCGCGTGCTCTACGTCGGCACCTTCTGCAAGATCACCTTTCCAGCGCTGCGCCTGGGCTATCTGGTGCTGCCGGCGAACCTCGCCCAGCCCTTCGCCCGGCGCCGCGCGCTTGACATGCGCCACTCGGAAATCGGCACCCAGGCGGTGATGGCGGAGTTCATCGCCGCCGGGCATTTCCAGCGCCATATCCGCCGCATGCGCAGCGCCGCCCGCAGCCGCCGCGACGCCCTGCTGGCCGGTTGGCCGGACGCCATACCGGGCTGCGCGCCGATGCCGGCGGTGGACGCCGGCCTGCACCTCTGCGTGCGCGTCGACAGCCTGGCCCGCGAACGCCAGTTGATCGGCGCCGCCGAACGCGTCGGCGTGGAAATCAATGCCCTGAGCCGCTACTGGCTACCCGACAGCGACACCCCGCAGGAGGCACGCGCCGGTCTGGTCCTCGGCTTCGCCGCCGTGCCGGAAGCGGAGATCCGCCGCGCGCTGGATGCCCTGCGCCAGGCGTGGAAAACTCCGCCCGCGTCACCAGAGGAATGAGCGAAGCGAAAGGCCGGCGGACGAATCGCAGGCAAAAAAAAAGCAGCTCGATGCACGAGCTGCCAAGTGAGAAAGCGTTCACATGGAAAGGAGCCAATCCAAACGGTCGCGAATCCAGACGACCGACTGCATCCTAAGCCGGATGCAAGGCAGTTTCGTGACAGCGACGCCGGCGGCCGTGAAGGCGGGCTCAGTGGCCCTGCCAGCTGCAGCGATCTCGACCAGAGGCGCCCTCACGGCCGATCTTCAGAGTTCATTAAGGTTCGTTTTCGATAGTGCCCCCAGCGAATTACCCCTGGAGGAGATGTCGATGATCGATACCGAGTGGCACACCGCGTTTCCGTTGAGCTTCGGCGCGGATATGCAGCGTCCGCTGGCGCTGTCGCTGACGCGCGAACAGGACCCTGGCCGGACGACGGTCGAGGCCTTCATCCGGGAGCGCTTCGCGGCGGTGCATCGCGCCGACATTCATCATTTCATGCCCGAGCTGATGGCCCTGCACGATCGCCAGGGCCAGCTCTGCGCTGCGGTCGGCGCCCGCCTGGGCAGAACCGGCCCGATGTTCATCGAGCAGTACCTGCAAAATCCGATGGAACAGGTCGTTTCACTCATCGCCGGCGAACCGGTGGAGCGCCGCTGCATCGTCGAAGTCGGCAACCTCGCGGCGCGCAACGCCGGCAGCGCCCGGCTGATCATCGTCGCGATGACCTGGCTGCTGGCCCGCCACGGGCTGGAATGGGTGGTGTTCACCGGCGCCGCGACGCTGATCAACAGCTTCCAGCGCCTGGGTCTCGAGCCTCTTCTGCTGTGCGACGCCGACCCGGAGAGACTGGGCGCGGACCAGGGCACGTGGGGGAACTACTACAGCCAGCATCCGCATGTCTATGCCGGCGATATCCGCTTCGGCCTGGAACAGCTGGAGAGCAGCGGAGTGCTGGCCCGCCTGGGTTTTCCTTTTTTTGACCCGAGGCACTGCCATGCGGCGTGAACTCACGGCGCTGCACGCCGCGCTGCAGAACCACCGGCACCTCCGCCGGTCGACCTATGCGCTGATCGGGGACAGCAGCCGCTTCGATTACCAGCAGCTGTGGGAAGGGGTCGAGCTGCGCCGCGCCTTGCTCGAAGCGCAACGAGGTCAGGTGTTCGCACTGGTGATGGACAACAGCCCCGAAGCCGTACTCTGGGACCTGGCGGCGTTGTTCAGCGGTTTGCCCTGCGTGACCCTTCCGCCGTTCTTTACCCAGGCCCAGCGCGTCCACTGTTTCGACCAGAGCCAGGTGGATATCGCGATCGCCGACGAGGCAATGGCGGAGGACATGCGGCGCGCGGGCTTTCACCGCGACGGTGCTTTCTGGCGCCGGGCAAGGAGCGCCGATCCGGAGATACCCGCGGGCACCGCGAAGATCACCTACACCTCAGGCACCACCGGCACCCCCAAGGGCGTATGCCTGAGTGCGGATGCCCTGATGCGGGTAGCACGGGAGCTGGAGCACGCGAGCCGCCCGGCCGCGCCGGAACGCTATCTGGCGGTGCTGCCGATGGCGGTGCTACTGGAGAACCTGGGCATCTACGCGGCACTGCTGGCCGGGGCGAGCATCAGCGTATTCTCCCAGCAACAGCTGGGCATCCACGGCGCCACGGGCGTGGAATGGCGGCGTCTGCTTGGCGCGCTGGTAACCAGCGGCGCGCAGAGCCTGATTCTGGTGCCGCAATTACTGCTCGGCCTGGTCACGGCGATCGAGCGCAAGCAGCTGTCCGCCGGGCAATTCCGCTTCGTCGCGGTGGGCGGCGCGCGGGTCTCGGACGATCTGCTGCAGCGCGCCGCGCAGGTCGATCTGCCGGTGTATCAGGGCTACGGGCTGTCCGAGTGCGCCTCGGTGGTCTGCCTCAACCGCCCCGGGCACGATCGCCCCGGCAGCGTCGGGCGGCCGTTGCGGCACGTGGCGGTGCGGCTGGCGGATGACGGCGAAGTGCTGGTCAGCGGCTCCGCCTTGCTGGGCTATCTCGGCGAGCAGCCCTTCAGCGGCGACTGGCTGCATACCGGGGACATCGGCAAGTTCGATGCGGACGGCTACCTGTACCTGCAGGGACGCAAGAAGCACCAGTTCATCACCAGCTTCGGCCGCAACGTCAACCCGGACTGGGTCGAGGCCGAGCTGACCCAGCGCGGCACCATCGCCCAGGCGTTCGTGCACGGCGAGGGCCTGCGCCAGAACCTGGCCTTGCTCTGGCCGCTGGACCCCACATGCAGCGACGAGACGCTGGCCGCGACCGTCGCCCAGGCCAACGCGCACCTGCCGGACTACGCCCAGGTGCATGCCTGGCAACGCCTGGCCGAACCCTTCACCCCGGACAACGGCTTGCTCACCAGCAACGGCCGGCTGCGCCGGGAGGCGATCCTGTCGCGCTACCGCGACCTTCTTTCAGAACGCGTCACCCCGTGAGGTCACACCATGAATTTCTTCGACGAACTGCAAGCCGCCACCGCCCAGGAACGCCAGACCCTGTTCAGCCTGCCGGTGATTCGCGAAGCCCTGGCCGGCGATGTCAGCCTGGACAGCTACCGGGCGTTCCTTACCCAGGCCTATTACCACGTGCGTCATACGGTGCCGCTGATGATGGCCTGCGGCGCCCGTCTGCCCGCCCGCCTGGAGTGGCTGCGCGGCGCGGTGTGCGAATACATCGAGGAGGAATATGGCCACGAGAAGTGGATCCTCGATGACATCCAGGCCTGTGGTGGCGACGCCGACGCGGTGCGCGACGGACAACCCTCGATGGCGATCGAACTGATGGTCGGCTTTCTCTACGACCTGATCGCGCGGGGTAACCCGGTCGGTCTGTTCGGCATGGTCAACGTGCTGGAGGGCACCAGCATCGCCCTGGCCACTCAGGCGGCCAGCACCCTGCAGCAACGGCTGGGGTTGCCGGAGCGCGCCTTCAGCTACCTGTCCTCCCATGGCGCGCTGGACATAGGCCACATGGACACCTACCGCGACCTGATGAACCAACTGGAAGATCCCGAGGACAAGAAGGCGGTGATCCACGCCAGCAAGGTTGTCTACCACCTCTACAGCGAGATGTTCCGCGGCCTTCCACGCAGCCAGACGCGGGCGACGGCCACCGAGGTGCGGCATGCGGCTGTCTGACTGCCGGGTGGTTCTCACCGGCGCCACGGGCGGCATCGGCCTGGCGCTGGTCGAACAGCTCTGCGAGGGTGGCGCGCAAGTGCTGGCGGTGAGCCGTCAGCCTGACGCCCTGGCGGCGCTGGTGGCACGCTATCCGCTGCAACTGCATCAGGTCAGCGCCGACCTGCGCACCAGCGCGGGCCGGCAGGCCATCGTGGAGGCAGCGCGTCACCTGGGAGGGGTGAACCTCCTGCTAAACGGCGCCGGGGTGAACCGTTTCGCCCTGCTCGAACAACTCGACGACGCGGAGATCGCCGACATGCTGGCGGTCAACCTGGTCGCCAGCATGCAGCTGACCCGCGCCCTGTTGCCGATTCTGCGCGGCCAACCGCATGCGCTGGTGGTCAACGTCGGGTCCACCTACGGCTCCATCGGCTATCCCGGTTATGCCGTGTACTGCGCGAGCAAGTTCGCCCTGCGCGGTTTTTCCGAGGCGCTGCGCCGGGAGCTTGCCGACACCGCGGTGAACGTGCTGTACGTGGCCCCGCGCGCCACCCGCACCGGCATGAACAGTAGCGCCGCCATGGCCCTCAACGAAGCCCTCAAGACCAGCGTCGACGAGCCGCAGCACGTGGCCAGCGAAGTCATGGGCGCCATTGGCAAGAACCTCAACGAGTTGTACCTGGGCTGGCCGGAAAAACTGTTCGTCCGCCTGAATGGGCTTCTGCCCGGCGTCGTCGACCGTGCCCTGCGCAAACAGCTGCCGGTCATTCGCCGCTTCATTCAATTACAGGAGAATCAGCCCCGATGAACAAGGCCTCCCTCAGCGCCCTCGCCGCCCTGCTTTGCCTGCTTGGCCAAACCCCGGCCTGGGCCCTCGACCAGGCCGACAGCCAGCGCCTGCTCGGCATCCAGCAGCGCTGGGCGCAGGTGCAGTACGAAACGCCGGAAAAACAGAAGGCGGCCGAGTTCGAGAAGCTCGCCGCGCAGGCCCAGGCGTTCACCGAGGAACGGCCCGCAGCCGCCGAGGCCTGGATATGGAACGGCATCGTGGTGAGCAGCTGGGCGGGAGCCGAAGGGGGACTTGGCGCGCTGGGCAAAGCCAGGCAGTCGAAGGCGATGCTGGAAAAAGCGCTGGAACTGGAACCGACGGCGTTGCAAGGTTCGGCCTACACCAGCCTCGCCGCGCTGTATGACCGCGTACCGCGCTGGCCCATAGGTTTCGGCGATGTCGACAAGGCTGACGCGTTGCTGCATGAGGCCCTGCGCATCAATCCGCACGGTATCGATAGTCTGTACTTCTGGGGCGATCATCTGTACCGCGAAGGAAAATACGCCGAGGCCAAGGCCGCGCTGATCCAGGCCAGACAGGCTGCGCCCAGGCCAGGCCGCGAACTCGCCGACGAAGGCCGGCGCCGCGATATCGATGCTTTACTCAAGGATATCGAACCCAAGCTCGATTGATTGCCCAGCCCGTAAGGATGCCCATGCGTTTGCTGCTCGTGGAAGATGACACCGCCCTCGGTGAGGGCGTACGCGCCGGTTTGCGCGCCGAGGGTTACACCGTGGACTGGCTGCAGGACGGCGTCAGCGCGGTGCATGCGCTGCTCAGCGAATCCTTCGACCTGCTGGTCCTGGACTTGGGCTTGCCCCGCCTCGGCGGCATCCAGGTGTTGCAGCAGATCCGCCAGCAGGCCAGCACCCTGCCGGTGCTCATCCTCACGGCGCGGGACGACACCGAGGACCGCATCGCCGGCCTTGATGCCGGCGCGGACGACTACCTGGTCAAGCCCTTCGACCTCAATGAACTCAAGGCCCGCCTGCGCGCACTGCTGCGCCGCAGTAGCGGGCGTGCCCAGGTGGTGATCGAGCACGCGGGAATCAGCCTCGACCCCACCACCCAGCAGGTGCGCTACCGCGACGCGCCGGTGGTTCTCACGCCCCGGGAATACACGCTGCTGCACGAGCTGTTGTCGCAACCGGGCAAGGTGTTTACCCGCGAGCGGCTCACCCAACTGCTGTACGGCTGGGACGAGGAAGCCGAAAGCAACACCCTCGAGGTGCACATTCACCATCTGCGCAAGAAGCTGTTTCCCGAGCTGATCCGCACCGTGCGCGGCATCGGCTATCGGGTGGAGGGCTGAGATGACTTCGTTGCGCCATCGCACCCTGTGGCTGGTCCTGGCGCTGCTGATCCTAGGCACCCTGACCATCACCCTCTATAACTTCCACGACAGCAGCCACGAAATCACCGAGATCTACGACGCCCAGCTGGCGCAAAGCGCCCGACTGCTGCAGGGTATCGTGCAGATGCCGTTGCCCGACGAGCAGCGCCAGCAGCTCTACGAGGCCTTCAACACCGCGCTGAGCCAGGCGGGACGGCACAAGGTCGGCCATCCCTACGAAGGCAAGATGGCCTTCCAGGTCTGGGACCTGCAGGGCAAGAGCCTGGTGCGCTCGGCCAGCGCTCCGGTGTTCGATGAGGTGCCGGGCGCTCCGGGGTTCGCCGAAGTGAGCATCCAGGGAGTCGGCTGGCACGGTTTCCTGTTGCCGGACGAGAAACGCGGCCTGCGCATCTGGGTCGGCGAGCGCGACGATGTCCGTCAGGACCTGGTCGACCGGATCGTGCGGCACACGCTGATCCCCAACCTGATCGGCCTGGTCCTGCTCGCGGTGCTGGTCTGGCAGGCCGTCGGCTGGGGGCTCCGGCCGTTGCAGAACATGGCACAGGTCATTCGCGGCCGGCACGCCGAGTCGCTCGAGCCACTGCTGCTGACCCCGCTGCCCCGGGAACTGGAACCGATGCAGGCCGCGCTGAACCGGCTGCTGTCGCAGGTCGGCCACCTCCTGCAACGCGAACGGCGCTTCATCGGCGATGCGGCCCATGAAATGCGCACGCCGCTGGCGATCCTGCGCATCCATGTGCAGAACGCCCTGGAGGCGCAAGACGATGAAACCCGCGAGCAGGCCTTGCGCTTCCTGCTGGGCGGCGTTGACCGACTGACCCGGGTGGTCAACCAGCTGCTGACCATGGCGAGGGTGGAGCCCGAGACGGCGCGCCAGGGCTGGCAGCCGGTAAACATCGAGAGCGAGGTGCGCAAGACCCTGGCCGAACTCACCCCGCTGCTGCTGGACAAGGGGCTCGAGCTGTCCCTGGAGGTGGCCGCCGGCCGCTACGAAACCCGCAGCGACGCGCAAGCCATAGGCATCGCCCTGCAGAACCTGGTGACCAATGCGGCCAACTTCTCGCCCGCCGGTGGCGAGGTCACCGTGCAGCTCGGGGAGGCCGGTGGCGACCGCTTCGTGCTGAGCGTTCGTGACCGGGGGCCGGGTATCGACGAGGCAAAGATCGAACGCCTCTTCGAGCGTTTCTACAGTCGCGACAACCCCAATGGCGCAGGCCTCGGGCTGTCGATCGTGGAGATGATCGCCAAACGCCTGGGCGGCAGCATCGCACTGGAAAACCACCCGCAAGGCGGGCTGCTCGCCAGCCTTTCGATCCCGCGCAGCAGCTGACGCGGCCAGGACCAACACGGCCGAGCTTCAGACTCCGTTAAGCCAGGCCCGGATACTTCCCGCAACCAACGGCCACTCGGGGTGGCCACTCACTCACGAGGGGCATATGGCCGATCTCATCCGTTCCACCGTCAATCATCCGCGGGCCGCCGACACCCTGGTTCCCGCCCGCTATGCCCGCACTTCCCGGTGGTTGCACTGGCTGATGGCCGGGCTGGTGATCCTGGCGTACATCCTGATCAATTGCCGCGGCTGGTTTCCCAAGGGCAGCACGCCGAGAACGCTGTTCGTCCAGGGGCATTTCTGGATCGGCCTGCTGGTTCTGGCGCTCGTCCTGCCCAGGCTGCTCGCGCGCCTGCGCTCCCCGGCGCCGCCACTGCAGCCACCGCTTGCGCCGCTTATGCAACTGCTCTCCAAGGTGACTCACCTGGCGCTCTACGGCTTCCTGCTGGTACAGCCGCTGATGGGCCTGATGGTCGTGCTGCTGGAGCGAGGCGGCATTCCGCTGGGCGGCCTAACCCTCGCTTCGCCCTTTGCGCTGGACAAGGCGATGGCGGAGAACATCGAAGCCGCCCATGTCTTCCTCGGCGAAGCGTTCTACTACGTCATCGGCCTGCACATCGCCGCCGCGCTCTGGCATCACTTCTACCTGCGGGACAGCGTGCTCAAACGCATGCTCTAGCGTTCGCCGCCCGCGCATCGGCGCCTTCCCGGCAGCTCGTCCGCCAGCGCCGATTTGCCTTTGACAGGGCCGGGAAAACCGCCACACTCACCGGCCTTTTCGCGCGGGGAATGCCCCGCGCCGGAGTGCGATTCCGTCCTCGCCAGGCGCCCTCCCCGCAGACAGGCTGACGCTGGCTACTCTACTTCGAGAAACCGGCGGCAGAACGACTGCCGGGCGCCCGCTGCCGATTCCGTCGGCCTACCGGACCTTCGCCGCCCACTCAGAGCCGTCGCGTGATCCATGCAGAGTCCTGATTCCACCGTTGCGATTGCCCTCGTGGCGCGCTCCGTTTTTCCCTGCCTGATGCTGGCCCTGGCGCTCTGGCCGCGTCGCCTGCCGCGAAGGCGTGCGCTGCTGGAGTTCGCCGCCCTCGAAGTGCTGGGCCTGGTCACGCCCAACCTGCTCTGGCTACCCCTGGCGCTGGCCTATGGCGTGGCGGTCGCGCTGGATCGCGCCTTCTACGCCCGACTGGGCTGGCCTGTGGATGCCGATGCACTGCGCTTCGCCCGGCGCGAACCCGCCAATGCGAAGTTGCTGTTGCGCCAGGAACTCGGCGCGAGCGACGGGTTGCTCCTGCTGGCCGTGCTGGGCGCCTGCCTGCTGGCGGCCACCGGCCCGGCGTTCGCCGCGCCCGGTGGTCTCCTCGTCGTCCTCTGGGCCGGCTACCTGGGCGTGAACGGCCTGTCGCTGCGGCGCGGGTCACCCAGGCTGCCGGTGCCCAATCTGATCCTGGCATGGTGGAAAAGCCGCCGCGAACCTGAACGGGTCGCCGGGCTGGCGGCAGCGCAGCGCGAGGAACTCCCCCGCCCCACCGCCGGGCCCTTCAGCTCAACCCGGCCCAACGTGCTGCTGATCGTCTGCGAGAGCCTGTCCAGGCGCGTGCTGGAAAGCCCGGCCGGGCGCGAGGCGACGCCGCGGTACCAGGCGTTCGTCAGGCAGGAGATCGACTCGGGGCGGCTGGTCGACTTCCCCCAGGCGCTGGCCAACTCATCGAGCAGCGACATCGCCTATGCCAGCCTTTTCACCGGCCTGTCGCCCGAGCAATCCTGGGAGCGTTTCCACCGCACGCCGTTGCTCTGGGATGTCGCCAAGTCGCGGGGCTACCACACCTCGTTCTACAGCTCGCAAAGCCTCGACTGGTGCGGCCTCGAGGCCTTCCTGATCGGCCCTTCGCTGGACCGCGCCGTTTACCGCGAGGTGCTCGGCGAGCAGGCCGTGAACGACATGGCGATGGATGATCGCGTACTGAACCGCTACCTGACGGCCGAACTGCCGCGCTGCGACGCGCCGTTCTTCTCGGTGGTCAACTACAACATGCTGCACGCGCCGTTCAGCCCCCAGGGCGGCGACCGGCCGACGCGCACGCCCTCCGCGCTCGCCGACTACCTCGACGCGCTGCGCCTCTTCGACGCCTGCCTGGGCGAGTTGCTGGACAGCCTCTCGGCCAGCGGCCAGCTGGGCAACACACTGATCGCCTTCACCGCCGACCACGGCGAGACGCCGGAGCGCTACGACCGCCAGCAGGCGCGGCGCATGCCGCTGCGCCTCGACCAGCTGGACCTCGACAACCTGTCGGTGCCGTTCTGGCTGCGCTGGCCGGCCAACGCCCTCGACCACGCGCAATGCCGGCAGTTGCGGGCCAACGTCGAGGTCACCGTGAGCCATATCGACCTGTATCCGACGTTGCTGCAACTGTTCGGCGTCGACCTCGAAACGCGCCAGCGCCTGGGCTCGGGACAAAGCCTGCTGGCGCCCATCGGCGCCGGCAGGACCCTGCTGATGCACAACACCAGCGCGTTCCGCCAATGGGCCTGCGAACCCTTCGCCCTGAGTCGCCAGCACTGGCTGCTGATCTACCACGACCTGACGCGGCACTTCGAATTGCTCGACCTCAGGAACCCTGAGCTCGGCGACCACTGGGAGCGGCTGGAACCCGAGGAGCGGGTGGCGTGGCTGGCCGAGCTGGCGGGCCACCCGCTGGCTGCCGAAATTCTTGCGCGGCGCCAGTTGCTCGCCCCGCCTCCGCCGGTCTCGGCGGTCGCCGCGCAATACGACGAGCTGGCCAGGGACAGCGAGCGAAGCGACCTGCACGAACTGAACAACTGGGTGCTGTTTTCGCGTAGCGACTGGCAGGCCTTCTGCCAGAACTGCGCGCGCTTCATCGGCGTGCAGGACGGCGACCGGGTGTTCGAGGCGGGCTGCGGCTCAGGCGCGTTCCTCCACGCCTTGCAGGCACACTGGCATATCGGGATCGACGGCATGGACCTGTCGGCCGAGCTGATCAGGGTCGCCCAGTCCCGATTGCAGGGCGAGTTCTGGGTGGGCGACGTGCAGGACCTCTCCCGCGCGACCGCCAATCACTACGACAAGGTAATCTCCAACGCGGTGTTCCTCTACCTGCCGTCGCAGGCGGCGTGCGAGCGGGCCGCTCTGGAGATGGTCCGCCTGGCCCGTCCCGGCGGGCTGATCTACATCGGCCTGCTCAACGACCCGGAACGCCTGGGCCGCTATCGCAGCGAGCACCGACCTTCGGGCAACGCCTTCTTGCGCCGCAGCTTCTGGCACGACCTGGGCGAACGGCATGGGCTAGCGGTGGAAACCGTGGACCAGGACGCCCTGTACAGCAAGGCGGACGGCTACGACGCCCACGCCCGGCTGCGCTATTCGGTGCGCATGCGCAAACCCGTCGCGGGCCCGAATGGCTGAACTCGGCGCGCCCCGGTCAGGAGCGGGCGAGGTGCTGGCGGAGGTGCGGCACGCGGCTTGCGCCGGCCACTAAATTGCCTGCCCGGTCATGGTGGGGAGAGCGCAGGTAGCCGATGGCGTCCAGAGGCGCGCCATTCTCCTTTCGATCAGGCGTTGCCCCCAACCATCCGCAGACGCGTCCCTGATGAAGCCGGGCACGCCACCTGCAGGCGTCCTAGCGTGGTCACCTCCAGCGAGCCGGTCAGTTGGACATAGAGACAGGCAGTGGCCATCAAAAATCGTCCTCCGCCATTTTCCTGAGTCGAACCCGATGCTCGTCGCTACCCGGCGAAGAGACAGGGAAGACCTCGTCCAGCAGCCCGAGATGCCACAGGACCGACAGGTAGCCGCGCATCTCGACCGTCGGCGTACCTGCCTCGATCTTCCCTCACTCCGGGAAGGTCAGCGCGTTGCCTGGCGCCTCGCGGTAGATGTGTAGGAAGTTCAGGTGGCGCTCGTAGTGGTCGAGGATGTCGTTGATCACCTGGTTCTTGCTGTAGTCCATCAGGTCGTTGCCTTGTGTGCCTTCGCGCAGGAAGGTCTCCAGGCGGAAGTAATGCGACTTGCCGGCGCGGGCGCGGTAGGTGAAGCCCGGCACCACGTATTCCTGCGGCCAGATCTGGTAGACGAAGTTCTGCTCGTCGCCCAGCAGCACCAGCAGCTCCAGGTGGCTGAGTTTCTCGTCGCCGGTCGGCGGATGTTCGGAGAACTGCACCTTGGCGCCGCGCAGTTCCAGCTCCTGCGCCACTTCCTGCATCGCCGGGCGGCAGACGCTGTCGAGCATCTTCTGCGTGTGCGAGGTGCCGGGGAAATGCATCACCCGCGACAGGCGCTGCTTCCAGTTCAGCGAGGCGTCCACCGACATGCTGGCGAGCGGCTGCAGGTTGCTGGCCTTGCGGTAGTCCTCCAGGCGCAGCGATTTGTACAGCCCGGCCATCACGAAGAACATCACGAAGCTGAACGGCAGGCCCATGATCACCGTGGTGTTCTGCAGCGCGGTGATGCCGTCGGTCATCAGCATGCCCAGGGTCAGCAGGCCGATGGTCACCGACCAGAAGATGCGCAGCCAATTGGGCGCGTCGCTGTTGATGTCGGCGAGCCGCGAGGTGAAGTTGCCCAGCACCAGCGAGCCGGAATCCGCGGAGGTCACGTAGAACAGCAGCCCGGTGATGGTCGCCACCGAGGCGCTGAGGGTGAAGCCCGGATACTGCGCCAGCAGGCTGTAGACGCCGCGCTCCGGGTGGGCGATGACCTCGTTGGCGAAGGCCAGGTTGCCGTGGAAGATCTGGTACAGCGCGCTGTTGCCGAAGATCGACAGCCACAGCAGGGTGAACACGAACGGGATGATCAGCGTGCCGAGGACGAACTGGCGAATCGTCCGCCCGCGCGAGATGCGCGCCAGGAACAGCCCGACGAAGGGCGCCCAGGCCACCCACCAGGCCCAGAAGAACAGCGTCCAGCTGTTCATCCACTCGGTCGGCCGGTCGAAGGCGAAGCTGTTCAGCGTCATGCCGAGGAAGCGGTTGACGTAGTCGCCGATGTTCAGCACCAGCGCGTTGAGCAGGAACTCGGTGTGGCCGAAGAACAGCAGGAAAAGCAGCAGCCCCAGCGCCAGCAGCACGTTGAGTTCGGAAAGGATACGGATGCCCTTGTTCACCCCGGAGGTGACCGAGATCGTCGCCATCACCACCGACAGCAGGATCAGCGCGCCCTGCACCGTGAGGTTTTCCGGCAGGTCGAAGAGCACCTTCAGCCCGTAGTTCAGCTGCACCACGCCGATGCCCAGGGTGGTGGCGATGCCGAAGATGGTGCCGACCACCGCGGCTATGTCGACGCTGTGGCCGATCGGCCCGTCGATGCGTTTGCCGAAGATCGGGTACAGCGAGGAGCGGATCGTCAGCGGTAGGTTGTAGCGGTAGCTGAAGTAGCCGAGCGCGATGCCCATCAGCGCGTACATCGACCAGCCCGTCAGGCCGTAGTGGAACAGCGTCCAGACCATCGCCTGGCGCGCCGCCTCCACCGTCTGCCCCTCGCCTTCGGGCGGCAGCATGTACTGGGTCACCGGCTCGGCCACCGAGAAGAACATCAGGTCGATGCCGATGCCGGCGGCGAACAGCATCGCCGACCAGCTGAGCAGGCTGAATTCGGGCTTGGACTGCTCCGGGCCGAGCTTGATGGCACCGAAGCGCGAGCTCGCCACGAAGAGCACGAAGACGATGTAGAGCGTGGCCGCCAGCAGGTAGTACCAGCCGAAGGTGGACGACACCCAGCTCAGCACCGCGCCAATGGTTCGCCCCGACACCTCGGTGAAGAACACGGTCATCAGCGTGAAGGCGAGGATCAGCCCCGCGGCGGTGAAGAAGACCGCCTTGTTGAGCGAATCTCTGGGTTTCGTCTGGAGGTCGGTCGAAGGCATGTTTTCCCCTGGAAGGTCCCTTGGATGAGTCGCAGCGCGATCCGTGTCCGGCGTGGCCCGCCGGTGGCCTCCGGCGCCTGTGGAGAGCGGCCCGGAGCCGCGATTACCGGGCTGTTGAGCCAGGAAGATAGACGCCTCGTCGGCCGCTTCGTTCAGGCGCGAAGCAGGCGGCGGCGAGCAGGACGTCGCGCGGATCGACGCTGAGGCGGAGGTGAAATATACTTTTTATTAATTGAACGTTCAATTAAAAACGACTAGATTGAAGGGGTGATGCCATCGGCCGCCGCGTCCGCAGAACACGCCCGGCCACCCCAAATTCCGCGCCAGGAGAAGCACATGCCGAAAGTGGGAATGCAGCCGATACGCCGGCAGCAGCTGATCGAAGCGACGCTCGCCGCCGTCAACGAAGTGGGCATGCACGAGGCGTCGATCTCGCAGATCGCACGCCGCGCCGGCGTGTCCAACGGCATCATCAGCCACTACTTCAGCGACAAGAACGGCTTGCTGGAAGCGACCATGCGCTACCTGCTGACGCATCTGGGCAGCGCCGTGCGCACGCGTCTCGACGCCCTCGCCGACCGCTCGCCCCAGGCCCGCCTGCGGGCGATCGCGCTGGCCAACTTCGACGACAGCCAGACCAACGCCGCGGCGATGAAGACCTGGCTGGCGTTCTGGGCCAGCAGCATGCATCACCCGCAGCTGTACCGGCTGCAGCAGGTGAACAGCCGCCGGCTGTACTCGAACCTCTGTTACGAGTTCCGCCGCTTCCTGCCGCGCGACGAGGCGCGCCTGGCGGCGCAGGGCCTTGCCGGCCTGATCGACGGATTGTGGCTGCGCAGCGTGCTCAGCGGTGAACCCTTCGACCTGTCGCAGGCTCTGCTGATAGTCGATCGCTACATCGCTTCGCAACCGTAGGGTGCGCCACGCGCACCGCCGGCAACCGCGCATTCCCTGGTGCGCACGGCGCGCCCTACAGCGACACCGGTACCCGTAGGGTGCGCCGCGCGCGCCGCCGGGCAACGCCACATTCGCTGCGGCGCGCAGCGCGCCCTGCGACCAGCAATCCACCCAATGAGAGGAGCCTTCATGTCCCGCTTTGGCGTGCAACAACTCCACATCGACGGTCGCTATCAGAGCAGCAGCGGTAGCGAGACCTTCGAGGCCATCAACCCGGCCAACGGCGAGGTGATCGCCGAACTGCAGGCGGCGACGCGCGCCGACGTCGACCGCGCCGTCGAGGCCGCGCAGCGCGGACAGAAGGTCTGGGCGGCCATGACCGCGATGCAGCGCTCGCGCATCCTGCGTCGCGCCGTCGACCTGCTGCGCGAGCGCAACGACGCGCTGGCCGAACTGGAAACCCTCGACACCGGCAAGGCGCTGTCGGAAACCACCGCGGTGGACATCGTCACCGGCGCCGACGTGCTGGAGTACTACGCCGGGCTGATCCCGGCCCTCGAGGGCCTGCAGGTTCCGCTGCGCGAGGGTTCCTTCGTCTACACCCGCCGCGAGCCGCTGGGCGTGGTCGCCGGGATCGGCGCCTGGAACTACCCGATCCAGATCGCCCTGTGGAAATCCGCGCCGGCCCTGGCGGCCGGCAACGCGATGATCTTCAAGCCCAGTGAAGTCACCTCGCTGACGGCGCTCAAGCTGGCTGAGATCTACAGCGAAGCAGGCCTGCCGGATGGCGTGTTCAACGTGCTCACCGGCAGCGGCGCCGAGGTCGGCCAGGCGCTCGCCGAGCATCCGGGCATCGCCAAGGTCTCCTTCACCGGCGGCGTCGCCACCGGCAAGAAGGTGATGGCCAGCGCCTCGGCCTCGACGCTCAAGGAAGTGACCATGGAGCTGGGCGGCAAGTCGCCGCTGATCGTCTTCGAGGATGCCGACCTCGACCGCGCCGCCGACATCTCGCTGATGGCCAACTTCTACAGCTCCGGGCAAGTCTGCACCAACGGCACGCGGGTCTTCGTACCGCGCGCGCTGCAGGCGGCGTTCGAGGCCAAGGTGGTGGAACGGGTGAAGCGCATCCGCCTCGGCGACCCGCTGGATGCGCGCGTCAACTTCGGCCCGCTGGTGAGCTTCGCGCACATGGAGTCGGTGCTGCGCTACATCGAGAGCGGCAAGCGTGAAGGCGCGCGCCTGCTGATCGGCGGCGGGCGCGTGACGGAAGGCGAGCTGGGCAAAGGTGCGTTCGTCGCACCCACGGTGTTCAGCGACTGCACCGACGACATGCAGATCGTCCGCGAGGAAATCTTCGGCCCGGTGATGAGCATCCTCACCTACGACAGCGAAGAGGAGGTCATCCGCCGCGCCAACGACACCGACTACGGCCTCGCCGCCGGCCTGGTGACCCGTGACCTCGCCCGCGCGCACCGGGTGATCCATCGCTTGCAGGCCGGCATCTGCTGGATCAACACCTGGGGCGAATCCGCGCCGGAAATGCCGGTGGGCGGCTACAAGCACTCCGGTGTCGGCCGTGAGAACGGCGTCGCCACGCTGGAACACTACACGCAGATCAAATCGGTGCAGGTCGAGCTGGGCGATTTCGCCTCGGTGTTCTGAATGCCTGCCGGCCCCGCGGGGCCACCCGAGCCGGACAATGCGAAAGGAGGTTTCATGCAGTACGACTACATCATCATCGGCGCCGGCTCGGCCGGTAACGTCCTCGCCGCGCGCCTGAGCGAAGACCGCGACGTCAGCGTGCTGCTGCTGGAAGCCGGCGGTCCCGACTACCGGATGGACTTCCGCACGCAGATGCCCGCCGCCCTCGCCTTCCCCTTGCAGGGCCGCCGCTACAACTGGGCCTATCTGACCGATCCCGAGCCGCACATGAACAACCGCCGCATGGAGTGCGGCCGTGGCAAAGGGCTGGGCGGGTCGTCGCTGATCAACGGCATGTGCTACATCCGCGGCAACGCGATGGACTTCGACAACTGGGCGAAGGAACCGGGCCTGGAGGACTGGACCTACCAGGACTGCCTGCCGTATTTCCGCAAGGCAGAGAGCCGCGACACCGGCGCCAACGACTTCCACGGCGGCGACGGCCCGGTCAGCGTGACCACGCCGAAAGCGGGCAACAACCCGCTGTTCGAGGCGATGATCCAGGCCGGCGTGGAAGCCGGTTACCCGCGCACCGACGACCTCAACGGCTACCAGCAGGAAGGCTTCGGCCCGATGGACCGCACCGTCACGCCGAACGGCCGCCGCGCCAGCACCGCACGCGGCTACCTCGACCAGGCCAAATCGCGCCCCAACCTGACCATCGTCACCCACGCGATGACCGACCGCATCCTCTTCGAGGGCACGCGCGCCGTGGGCGTCAGCTACCAGAGGGGCCACCTGAAGGAAGCGGTCAGCGTGCGGGCGAAACGCGAAGTGCTGCTGTGCGGCGGCGCCATCGCCTCGCCGCAGATTCTCCAGCGCTCCGGCGTCGGCCCGGCCGACCTGCTGCAACGCCTTGGCATCGAGCTGGTGCACGAATTGCCGGGCGTCGGCGAGAACCTCCAGGACCATCTGGAGATGTACCTGCAATACAGCTGCACCCTGCCGGTTTCGCTGTATCCGGCCCTCAAGTGGTACAACCAGCCGGCGATCGGCGCGCAGTGGCTGTTCGCCGGCAGCGGCATCGGCGCCAGCAACCAGTTCGAGGCCGGCGGCTTCATCCGCAGCCGCGAGGAGTTCGAGTGGCCGAACATCCAGTACCACTTCCTGCCGGTGGCGATCAATTACAACGGCAGCAACGCGGTGGAAGAGCACGGCTTCCAGGCCCACGTCGGCTCGATGCGCTCGCCCAGCCGCGGCCGCGTGCAAGTGAAGTCCAAGGACCCGCACGAGCACCCGAGCATCCTCTTCAACTACATGTCCAGCGAGCAGGACTGGCAGGAGTTCCGCGACGCCATCCGCATCACCCGCGAGATCATGGCGCAGCCGGCGCTCGACCCGTACCGCGGCCGCGAGATCAGCCCCGGCGTCGAGGTGCAGAGCGACGAACAGCTGGACGCCTTCGTCCGTGAACACGCGGAAACCGCCTACCACCCCTCCTGCACCTGCAAGATGGGCAGCGACGCGATGGCGGTGGTGGACGGCCAGGGCCGGGTGCACGGGGTGCAGGGCCTGCGCGTGGTGGACGCCTCGATCATGCCGCAGATCATCACCGGCAACCTCAACGCCACCACCATCATGATCGCCGAGAAGATCGCCGATCGGATTCGCGGCGTCACGCCCCTGCCGCGCAGCGAAACGCGCTACTACAAGGCCGATGGCGCGCCGCTGCGCCAGCCCCCGCGCCGCGCGCTGGGCTGATCGAAACGCCGAAGAGGCAACGAAAAAGGCGATCCAGACGGATCGCCTTTTTCGTAAGTGCCGCTGACGCCGCTGTGCGAACGAATCGCCACCGTTCGGCCCCGCGCACCCGTCGCTCAGCAGTGGGCAAGCGCCACTGCGGATGGCTATGATCGGACCCATGACGCCTCCGCCGACCCGCCAACCCTGCCCGCCCGGCGCCTGCAACTGCGAGCGCGAACGCCTGCACGAAACCCCGGGCGCCGACCTGCGCATCCTCGGTCTCAACCGCAGCGAGGAAAAGCGCCTGCTCGAACGCCTGGAGAATCTCGCCGACCTTCCCGACCTCGAACACATGCAGCGGCGCATGTACGAGCAACTCGGCATCCGCCTAGAGATAGGCCCCGGCTTCAACGAAGTGCGCAGCATGCGCGGCCTGCAGATCCAGATCGATCCCCTGCCTGGCCTCTGTCGCAAAACCCGCCAGTCGATCCCTTCGGCGATCCGCCGGGCGCTGGAAAAACGCCCCGAAATCGCCTATCGCCTGCTCGACGCCAACGACCTGTTGCGCGACGCCTGAAGCGCCCCGGCGCCGCGTCGGTCGTTCGCACTAGCCTTGCAGCAGCCCGTCCAGCTCGCCGCGACGCTCCAGGGCGGCCAGGTCGTCGAAACCGCCGACGTGCAGTTCGCCGATGTAGATCTGCGGCACCGTCCGGCGCCGGGTGCGCTCCATCATCTGCGCCAGGGCCTGCGGCGAGGACGCCACGTCGATCTCGTTCGGGGTGACGCCCTTGCGCGCCAGCAACGACTTGGCGTTGACGCAGTAGGGGCAGTGACTCGTGCTGTAGAGGGTTACCGGTTTCATTGCGCTTGCTCCTCTGTCTGCCGTGCTCACAGGCTTACGGGCGGAAAGTCGACGTCGGTGGCGGCGACGTTGTTGAGGTAGTTGGTCAGCGTGAGCAGGGTGACCTGGGCGATCAGCTCGACGATCTTCGCATCGCTCAAACCGCCGGCGCGTGCCGCGGCGAGTTGCGCATCGCTGACCTGGCCACGGCTCTCGGTCACCTGCCGGGCGAACAGCGCCAGCGCGCTCAGACGCCCCTGTCGTGCTTCGCCGATGGCCTCGGCGTCGAGCCCGGCCTTGCCGGCGAACAGCGTATGCGCGGCCAGGCAGTATTCGCAGCCGTTGACCTGCGATGTGGCGAGGGCGACCGTCTCGCGCTCCGCGGCGCTGAGCGAACTCTTCGCCATGGCCCCGGCCAATGCCAGGTAACCGCCCAGGGCCGCAGGCGAATGGGCCAGGGTCTTGAACGCGTTGGGGAGGAAACCGAGGCTCTTCTGCAGGGCTTCCAGTTGTGCGCGGGAAGCGGCGGGAGCTTGTTCGAGGGGCAGTGCGGCAATGCGGGTCATGATGATTCTCCAGTCGGTGGCGGGTCGCCGATCGACAACCCTTGGAACCGATGGTAGGCAGCCGGCCTTTCCTTTTGGATTCAAATCGTCGAAGTTATGCGACTGATCGTCTAAACGAGGAAACCAGACATGGATCGACTCTCCGCCCTCATGGAGCACTTCAGCCTGCACGCCTCGGCGTTCCACCTGGGTGGCTTCTGCGGTATCAGCGGTTTCACCGGCAAGGAGCAACGCGGCTACATCCACCTGCTGCGTTCGGGGAGAATCAGCTTTCGCGAGGGCAACGGCCCGCCCACCGTCATCGACAGGCCCAGCCTGGTGTTGCTGGCGCGGCCGCAGGCGCACCAGCTGGTGGCGGGCGAAGCCGATCACGCGGAGCTGGTCTGCGCGACGCTGAATTTCGACGGTGGCGTCGACAACCCGCTGTCACAGGCGCTGCCCAGCCACATCGTGCTGCCGCTGGACGAGCTGCCGACGCTGAGCGGCAGCCTGGACTGGCTGTTCCGCGAGGCGTTCGGCGAGGATTGCGGGCGCGACGCGATCCTCAACCGGCTGATCGAGCTGATGCTGATCCAGCTGTTCCGGCAACTGATGAACGAGGGCGCGATCTCCACCGGGATGATGGCCGGGCTCGCCGACCTGCGCCTGGCGCGGGCGATGACGCTGATGCACGACCAGCCTGCCCGGCCCTGGTCGGTCGCCGAGCTGGCCAGTGCCGCGAGCATGTCGCGCGCCAGCTTCGCGGCCCGTTTCCACAAGGTGGTGGGCAGCACGCCGGCGAACTACCTCGCCGGTTGGCGCGTCAGTCTGGCGCAGAAACGTCTGCGCGAAGGACGCCCGATCGCCCTGATCGCCGACGAAGTGGGTTACGAAAGCCCGTCCGCGCTGGCCCGGGCGTTCCGTCGCAAGGTCGGGGCAAGCCCCAGCGAATGGACGCAGCGGATCGGCGCCGCCGGCTAGAAACCCGAAGCGCCGCCCGGACCACCGCCCCCCCAGGTCGAGGGCGGCGCTCCACCGCACCTGATCAGCCGGCGCTCTTCGCCTTGTGCGCCGCCAGGTAGGGCGCGAGCCGCGCGCCCATCTCCGCGCCCAGCGCCTGCAACGCGCTCATTGGCCGGACCATCACCTCGAAATCGACGATCTTGCCGCTTTCGTCGAAGCGGATCATGTCGATGCCCTTGAGCTCCTTGCCACCCACCTGGGCGCTGAACTCCAGCACCACGTTCAGCCCGTCGGCGCTCGCCAGCTGGCGGTGATAGGTGAAGTTCTCGAAGACCTGGATCACCGTGTTGAGAATCGTCGCCACGACCGGCGCACCCGGATAGGCGCTGTGCGCCATCGGCGAGCGGAACACCACGCTCGGTGCCAGCAGTTCCGGCAGCGCACTCAGGTCGGCGTCGGCCACCATCGCGTGCCAGCGTTGCAGGGAGGTTGCCGCGGGCGGCTGGAGTTGCAGGTCGCTCATGTCTGTACCTTCTTCTTGTTGTCGGAGCCGCCAGCGCGGCGGCGGATTGCGCTGTTGGCGCACTACGGGTTCGCTGCAGCGCTATCCCGGATAACGCTGCAAGCTCCGGATGGCACGAGATTACGGAGCGCAACTTATCACTGTCAAGATTCTTCCGCATGTTAGGATTCCGCCTCCTCCCGTGCTCAGCGACCGCCCATGCCGACCGCCCCGAAGAAAGCCTCGCCGCGCAAGCGCGATACCTACCACGTCGGCAACCTAGCCCCGCAACTGCTCGATGCGGCCCGCCGGCTGCTGGATGAAGAAGGCCCGGGAAAACTGTCGCTGCGCGCCGTGTCCGAACGCGTCGGCGTGAGCCCCACCGCCGCCTATCACCACTTCGCCAGCCGCGGTGAACTGCTCGCCCACCTCGCCGCCCAGGGCTTTCGCGAACTCAGCCAGGTGCTCGCGGACGACAGGGAGGACAGTGGGCAACTGCTGCAGGTGTGCCTGGCCTATTTCCGCTTCGCCCGCGGCAACCCGGCGATCTACCAGTTGATGTTCGGCGCCGAGTTCATCAGCGGCGAAACCCTCCCCGCCCTGGCCGAAGCACGGGACGAAGCCTTCGGCCGACTGGAACGGATCATCGCCGACGAACTCGCCAGGCCCGAGGACTCCTCCGAAGTGCGCGCCGCCGCGCTGGCCAGCTGGTCCTACATCCACGGCCTGGCCTCGCTGATGATCCACGGCGTCATCCAGGTCCCGGACGCGGTCAGCGATGAGCGTCTGGTGGAGCTGACGCTGGGAGGATTGAAACGGGTGTTCCTGGGAGCCTGAACCCGGGCGGCCCCGGCGATGCGTCGGTGCGCCTCGGTGGGCGCGTTTCAGTGGCTGCCGAGCATGTCGTTGGCCAGCTCCACGAGCGCGCGCAGACGGTCAAGGCGCCGCATGTCCTGGTGGTAGCCCATCCAGATATCCCGCGGTGGCGGTGCTTCGCCGAGGTCGATGCGCGTCAGGCCCGGCAGCTGGTCGCCCAGCAGGCGCGGCAGCACCGCGATTCCCAGCCCCTGCGCGCACATCCGCGCCTGCACGGTACGGCTGCTGCTGGTGAACGCCGTGCGCGCGGCGGGCAGCATGCGCTGGACCCACAGCACATCGGGGTAGTACGCCTGCGCGGTGTTCATCAGGATCAGCGTGCAGCCCGAGCCATCCAGGCCGGGCTCGAAGGGTAAGGCGGCGCTGGTATACAGACCGTAGGGCATGCTCATCAGCCGGCGCTGCACGATGTCCGGCTGGTCGAACGGCACGATGCGAAAGGCGATGTCCGCTTCGCGACGGGTGAGGTCCGATAGCCGCATTCCGGCGATCACCTCGGGCACTACCGCGGGATAGCGGCGCACCAGTTCGCCCAGCACCGGTGCGAGCACGTAGCCGGCGAACCAGTCGGCGGAAGAAATGCGCAGGATGCCTTCGGGCTGCTCACCGCTGCCATCGATGCGCCGGGCGATGGCCAGGGCGCTGCTCTCCATTTCCTCCGCAAGGCTCAGGATGCCCTCGCCGATCGCCGTCGGGACGAGGCCTTCGCCGGTGCGCCGGAAGAAGGCCTGGCCGCTGGCCTGCTCCAGTGCCTGCAAACGCCTGCCCACGGTGGGGTGGCTGACGCCCAGTTGCCTGGCCGCAGCGCCCAGGGAGCCGGCGCGGGCTATCGCCAGGAAAAACCGCAAGTCGTCCCAATCCACCCCGCCACCCCTTACAAAAATGAACGCGCAATGTGCAGCGATGGCAGTCCCGCCAGCGCCTCCCGGCTTTCAAACTTCGGCCACGTTCGGCCTGGCCGCGTCGCCAGGCCACTCTCACGCCGCTCGACAGTGTACGTAGCGGCGCGCTGGCCAGGCCAGGGACCTCTTCGAACCCGCCGGGCAAGTGCCGTTTTCTGGAGACCTTGCCATGACGCTTTCTACCTCAGCTCCAGCCGCTGCCGTTGCATCTCGCCGCTGGCTGGCCTTCGCCGTGCTGCTGGCCGGTGCATTCCTGCCGCCGCTGGATTTCTTCATTGTCAACGTCGCCCTGCCCTCCATTCGCCAGGACCTGGGAGCGACACCGGCGCAGATCGAGTGGGTGATCTCGGCCTACGCGGCCACCTACGCAGTGTTCCTGATCACCGGAGGACGCCTGGGCGATCTGTTCGGGCGGCGTCGGGTGTTTCTGGCGGGCATGGCCGGCTTCGGGATCGCTTCGCTGATCTGTGGGCTGGCGACCTCGCCGGCGGTGCTGATCGCGGGCCGTGTGCTACAAGGGCTGAGCGCCGCGGCCATGGCGCCGCAGGGGCTGGCGTCCATCCATGCGCTGTTTCCCGAGCACGAGCGCTCGCGGGCGCTGGCGGTCTATGGCGCGGCGCTGGGCTTTGCCGCCGTGCTCGCCCAGGTCCTCGGCGGCGTGCTGATCGCGGCCGATGTATTCGGGCTGCAGTGGCGGGTGATCTTCCTGATCAACCTGCCCATCGTGGCCCTGGTTTTCCTGGCCGGCATCCCCTTTCTGCCCGACACCCGCAGCCCCACGCCGGCGTCGCTGGATCGCCTCGGCGTGCTGCTCTGCGCGCTGACGCTGGGGCTGCTGGTGGTGCCGCTGGTGCAGGGCCGCGAGCTGGGCTGGCCGTGGTGGCTGTGCCTGATGCTGCTCGGCGCGCCGCTGGTAGCCGTGGGCTTCTGGCGCCATGAAGTGGCCCTTCAGCGGCGCGGCGGTACACCGCTGCTCAGTCCCCAGCTGACGCGGTCGCCGCGCTTGCTGGCGGGGCTGGTCGGCGCGCTGTTCTTCTACGTGGTCTCCGCGTTCTTCCTGACCTTTTCGGTGTATCTGCAGGACGCCCTAGGCGCGTCACCGGTGGTCACCGGCCTGACGTTCGTGCCCTTTGGCGTGGGTTTTCTGGTCGGCCCGCTGACCACACCCGCCGCCATCCGCTGGTTCGGTCGCTGGGTGCCGGCCCTGGGCATGCTGCTGGAGGCGTTGGGCTGCCTGGTGCTGAGCCTGGCGGTGGATTCCGCCGCGGCCGGTGAACGACCGACCCTGGTGCCGCTGATCCTGGGCGTCGGGCTGCTGGGTTTCGGCCAGGGCTGGGCCTTGCCGACGCTGATCCGCAGCGTGATCGACCGCGCCCCGGCCGGCGGCTCGGGAATGGTTTCCGGGCTGGTCAACTCGGCGTTGCAAATCAGCGCGGCACTTGGTGTGGCGGTGCTCGGCGGGCTGTTCTACGCCGTCGCCGCACCGGCCCACAGCCCGGCCACGCTGGCCCACGGTTTCATCGCCGCACTGCTGGGCATTGCCCTGTGCCTGAGCCTGTCCGCGCTGCTCGCGCTCTACGCCTCGGCGCCCCGTTCGGGCAGCGCCAAGTCCTTGTAATTAACCCCCTGTAAGGAGCTCACCCATGTCTGGCAGATTCTTCAACAAGGTCGCCGTGGTCACCGGCGGCTCGACCGGCATCGGTTTTGCCATCGCCCAGGCGCTGCTCGCCGAAGGCGCCAAACGCGTTTACCTCACCGGGCGCTCGGCCGCCTCGCTCGACAATGCCGTGGCCACGCTGGGCGAACGGGCGGTCGCGGTGGTGTCCGACGTCAGCCGGCAAGCCGACCTCGATGGCCTCAAGGCTCTGGTGCAGCAGCGCGATGGGCAGCTCGATATGGTGTTCGCCAATGCCGGAATCTGCGAAAAAACCCCCGTCGGCGAGACCAGCGAAGCCAGCTACTACGCGATGTTCGATATCAACGTGAAAGGCGTTTTCTTCACCGTGCAGACCCTGCTGCCGCTGCTTAAGGACGGCGCGGCCATCGTGCTGACGGCGTCCATCTGCTCCAGCAACGGCATGGAAGGCCTGAGCCTGTACAACGCCTCCAAGGCGGCCGTGCGTTCCTTTGCCAGAACCTGGGCCAACGAACTCAAGGGCCGCAAAATCCGCAGCAACGTGCTAAGCCCCGGCTTCACCCGCACCCCGCTGATGGACAACGGCCTGAAGATGGACGAAACGCAGATCCAGGCGCTCACCGAACATGTCTCCGCCATCGTGCCCCTGGGCTACATGGCCAGCCCCGACGAGATCGCCACCTCGGCCTTGTTCCTGGCCTCGAACGATGCCCGCTACGTCAACGGCGTCGAGTTGATGGTCGACGGCGGTCTCTCGCAGATCTGATACGCGCAGGGCCGGGAGCTGCGGTTCCGTCCCCGCATGGCCGCCCTCATCAGCGACAACCCTGGGCACCACCGCTCCCCACCCCAAAGCTGATCACCCGGGCGATGCCACGCCCAGTTCCTCCAGCCTGGAGTAATGGGTGGACATCATGATCGGCGGCGAATCGGATAGTCCGCGGATAGCGGTGGCTTGTCCTAGACCCCTCCCAGCATACAGACCAGAGACGCTGAAGCAGTCCGCGGCGGTCCCCGCTCGGTCACCGGCCTGATTGCATCGCTTTAAGCTGTTCGAGGCGCTTGGTGGACTCGAACCCGCATGGCGATTACCAGCGCAGCGAGCAACATCACACTGCCGGCGGTAATGAACACGCCCGTTACTCCGCCATAACCAAACACGGCACCGCCCAATGCAGCGCCGGCAGCGATCGAGGACTGCACCGAGGCGACAACCATTCCACCTGCGGTTTCCGCCTGATCAGGAACGGCGTGCGCCACCCAGTTGGACCAGGCCACCGGCACTCCGCCAAAAGCCAAGCCCCAGAGCGCAACCAACGGCATCAATCCGGGCCCTTGGACGGGCAGCCAAATCATGCTGAGTGCCGCCACCCCTACCAGGGCCGGCATCAGTACCAGCGTGACACGCAAGCTGTGTTCCATTAGCCACCCGGCGAACAACGTGCCGACGAAATTGGCGACACCGAAACCAAGCAGCATCAGGGACAGGCCATCGACGTCGAGATGGGCAATGTTTTCAAGAGCAGGCCGGATGTAGGTGAACAGCGCATATTGGCCCGTATGGGCAAGTACGCATCCCGCCATCCCGACTGCAATACCCGGGCGACGGAGCAATTCCAGCACAGACGCCGTCCGGGCCATTTTGCGAGGCGCCATTGAGGGCACCGTGAACCATTGGAAGATGAGTGTCAGCAACCCCACCGCCGCCGCTGCCATGAAGGCGACACGCCACCCATAAAGCCCGCCCAGGTAGCTTCCCAGCGGCACAGAAACGACCGTTCCGATTGCGATGCCGCTGAAGATGATAGACAGCGCGCGGGGAACGGATTTCGCCGGCACCAGCCGAATAGCCACGGCTGCGGCCATGCTCCAGAAACCGCCCAAGGCGATGCCCAGGAGGATTCGCATCACCAAGAGCACGATCAAACTGGACGACACCGCCACCAACAGGTTGGAGGCAATCATCAGCACGGTGAAGCTCAGCAGAACGATACGGCGGTCGAGTTTGCGAGTCAGGGCTGGCACCAGTAGACCGGCAAACAAAGCCGCAACCGCCGTGACGGTCACGGCCTGACCCGCGAGGGCCTCCGATACGCCCAGATCGGTGGCCATCGGTGTCAGCAGACTGGCGGGGAGATACTCGGCTGTCAGCAAGCCGAATACCCCCATCGCCAGGGAGAACACCGCCATCCACGCGGGGCTTGCCGACTCCACATCACCCGCACAGTTCGTTGGACAAACCACATCACTACTCATCTTGAAAATCCCTGGATAACGATCGGAACGAAAGTCTAGAGTCGGAAACTGGGATGATCTATGATGGTAAGTCTTAATATTTTGATCGAAACACCGAAGATGTCTGGAAAGGGAGACTTTGCCCTGTCGACTGATCTCATCAGCGAACTGCTGATGGGTATGCGCCTGCGCGGTGTGCAATACCGCCGCGTTCAGACCGGCCCTGATTTCGGCTTGGGCTTCGAGGGCAAGCCAGGCCATGCCTATTTTCATTATCTGGCTGTTGGCAAGGCCTTCGTGCGGGTCAATGACGGGACCTTGCATGAGCTGACGGCGGGCAGCGCGGTGTTCATACCTCAAGGAGGGCGGCACCAACTTCTGTCGAATCCGCAAAACGCCTTTCAACCCATCGACGAGTTCGCCACGGCGCCGCTTGGCGAGGCCGTTAGCGGGGTGGATACCTGCCCCAGCACTCACCCGACGCCTAGCACCGTACTCTTCTACGGCTGCATGGAGTTCGATCTCGGAGGCATGCAGGGCCTCGGAAAATTGATGCCGGAGATCATGGTGGCGGATACGCAGGGCCTGCGCTATCCAGGTCTGGTGCCGATACTGGACGCCATGAAACGTGAAATCTGCTCAGGGCGTATCGGTTTTGCCGGCATCCTGGCGCGACTCGCTGAGGTAGCAGCCGCCATGATCGTCCGCGGGTGGATTGAATGCGGTTGTGAGAATGCCTCCGGGCTCGTGGCTGCGCTGCGTGATCCACGCCTGGCCCGCGCCATATTGGCGCTACATCGTCAGCCCGGCAAAGACTGGACGGTCGCCGAATTGGCGGCGGAGTCCCATGTATCGCGCTCTGTCTTCGCACAACGTTTTCAAAGCACGATCGGCGTACCGCCATTGCGCTATGCGGCGGAGCTACGCATGCGCCTCGCTAGCCAATGGCTTGTTGACGGAAAACTGTCGATCGAGGCCGTAGCGCAACGCTTGGGCTATACCTCTCAGGCTGCATTCAGCCGGGCCTTTAAACGCATTAACGGCTACTCCCCAGGAGCCAGCCGGCAACTTCTTTCATGAACAATCACCAGTCCCGCGGTCGCCCGGCGTCAAGGTATGCCGCATGCGCAGGGGCATCGCCACCGACGGAGAGCGAACCCTCACTAGGTGCTTACATCGCTCGTTGTCGTTGCCGTCCGAAGGCTGGGGGCAGTTCCCTCCTGTTATTCGAGGGCCCGCTTGATGCCTCTAGGATTGAAAACGGTCGATTAATCCACTGATTGCGAGAAGCGATTAAGGACGTTCTTGGTGATCGCAACGGCGTATGGATCGTTCAACATCAACCCGCGCACCCATTCCGTGGTGGCAGCCGTAAAAACCTGTCCCTTTCCTTTTTTGAAATGAACGATCATGCCCGTGCCGCGGCTATGCTGACGCACGCTCTCCGAGGAAGGATCGGGGGCTAGTAACGATGCCCGGTACTGCGCATCGCGGTCGTCGAGCATGAAGGAATAGGTATCTTCGATGCGACCATGCTCCGCGGAGGTCGCCCAGCCCATCGCCAGGATTTCCAAGCCAGGAGGTGCGCCATCAGTGCCTAGCGGTTCGGGAAGTCCATCGATAAAAGTGTAATCGAGCCCGTCGACCTCGTAACCGAAGATATTCGCCTCATCGCCAAACATGTCCGAATAGCCAAGGCCTGTACCCGCAAAGCACCAATGCTCTGGCCGGAACACCTGGTAGCCCCTGGGATTACGTCGAGCCATGCTGCCGAAATTCGCGTAGATGCCGCGAAGTCCGTTTACGCCGAAGGTGGTAGCTCCCGGCAGATTCACCATGGGATCTTCCCAGGCACTCGTGATTCGCGCGGGGTCAGCCTGAGCCAGGGGGTCGAGGGTACGAGCGTCGTATTTGTAGGCGACCTGGCGTTTATGATCAGCCTCCAGCCGGATCTGCCACATGAAATTTCCGGCGAAGCGAGCAACATTGCCCCCTCCCTCAACAAACGCATCAACATGGCTGCGCATTTCACGCGTCCAGTATTCGTCATGTCCGACGAAAACGGCGCACGCATAACCCCTGAGGGCATCCGCATCCCGATGCAGATCCTCCTGAGTAATGATGTCGACCGTATAACCTTGTTCTTCTGCCCAGACCACGAACGGGCGCTCGTAAGAGGCCCAGCCAGCGAGCGCATAGTATTTGCTGAAGCCGTTGAGCGCGGCCCACTCGATGAACTCATACCGCGCGGGCCCCGGCCTTTCCGGGCGCATGGCATTAATAGAACGCGGCGCGTCCGACGGGAGCCAGACTTGTCCACGTGCCCAGGGGCGTTGCGTAGACAGCAAAGGGGAACGCCCCCTGGGGGTACCTGGATGGATTCCGAAGTAGTGGTTCGCCCCACCCCAGTCGTTGTAGGCATTCCACGTAGACGTCGCAGCCACCAGCACCAACGACCCTGGTTGCTTTTGGACTGCCTTCACAAAGAACAGATGGTGCGCGAGGATGACACCTGCCGCATCGATGATTTCGACCAGGTAGGCACCTGACTGAGCTCCTACGGGGATCGGCCAGCGCGTGAAGACTGGCCAGTCGCAGCCGAGTTCGTAGACCCGCTCGGGCAGCGTTTGAAAACGAGTTTCAATGAGAGGTGTTTCGTGCGCCAAATGAGCGAGGGCACCATCCCGGAGCACTCGAAGGGCGACTTGGGCCACATTCGAGGACACATGAAAAACAACCGTATCGCCGGGCAGATAAGACTGACGATCGCAATAGCACCACGCCGCTGCCGGACCATCCTCCGCGGGAACCTCTACCCACGTTTCGCGAGCGCCTTGGCGCGAGGCTGAAGTCTGGCTGACGCTAATAGAAGGCATAACCTGCCCACCAGGTTGCAAACGCGCCCTGACATCTGTCGTAGACATTTTTTCTCCGCGGATCATGTGGATCGCCGGTGGGCTGGCCCCGTACGGCTAAGAGATTTAAAGATGAGGCTCGTCGACAGCGGACATTTTGCGATTAAGCCTCGCGATAGAATTTATGTCAATTAGTGATACCATGGATCATCAGGCGACACAAAGATATGAACCAAGGAACTTTATGACGGACACAACGAATAGCTCGCTCTCGAAAGTACGCGCGGTGGAACGTGCGATGCTGATTCTTCGAGCGTTTGGGCCTAATACCCTGCGCCTTTCACTTGCTGAACTTACTCGACTGACAGAACTGGACAAGGCAACTACTCGCCGTCTCTTGCACACCCTTGCCGGCGGAGATTTCATCCAGTTCGATGATTCCACGAAGACCTACGCTCTCGGGCCAGGCGTGCTGTTATTGATGCCAGGTGTGCAGTACGGCAACGATCTTCGTGCGATTGCCGCTCCCGCTCTTACGCGCCTGGCCGAAAGGACAGGGGCTACCGCTTTTCTCTGGACCTACTTCGATGGTTTCGCGCTTTGCCTGGATAGAGTGAATTCACCCGATTTACATATCCAGTCGCGTTGGTCTGGGATTGGTACGCGGGTCACTTTGAACCATAGTGGTGGCCCGAGAGTTCTGCTTGCTTATCTGTCCGATAGTGAACGCTCGAACGTTTTAAGCCGTCCACTGGAGCGTCCCACGGAGTACACCGTAGTGGATCCGGTGGTGCTCGAGTCTGCCGCAAAAGAGATCAGGGAACGTGGCTGGGAGTTCACCGTGAATGACTTTACAGTCGGACTGTCGGGCCTCGGGGTACCCATTCTGGACCATAAGGGAAGCTTGGTCGCCAGCGTAAGCATTGCAACGTTGACCCCGCAATTTGCGATCAGCAATGGTCAACCAGAACACCTTCCCCTCGTTTTGAAAGCCGCGGCGGAGATCGCGGCGAGTCTCCGACGCGAATGACCTGTATGCGAGAGTATCGCTAGCCCATGGGCATCTATGATAGGAGATTGAAATACGCCGGAGTAGCGGGTAAAGGGGCCTGTTTGACAGTGGTAAGCGCAAGTCAAGACAGGCACCCTAGCCATTCATTCCGGAAGAGTTTCTCTTGATGAAAGGTCAAATAGTGGTTCGACAAAAGATCACCAAGCGCTCGCCATTCAAATGATCATATTTTCGGCCAGTCCGAATAGCCGGTTTCGCCGCCGCCGTACCAGTATTCCTTCGGGGCTTCCGCAAGTGGTGCGCCGGTATGGAATCTAGCGATCAGATCGGGATTCGCGATGAAGGGTCTTCCTATGCTGACCAAGTCGGTGTCGCCGCGAGTTACGGCTTCCTCGGCAAGGCGCAGGGTGTACTGATTGTTGGCGATGTAAGCGCCCTGGAAACACTGACGTAGCTCTCCGAAGCTGATACCCCCCGTCTCTTCACGACTCATCTGCGTCACGCCTTCGATATCGTGAACGTACAGCAACTCGAGTTCGGACAACTTCGCCAGAAAGGTGCCGAACGTAGTCATGCTATCGCTATCGAGCGGCGTTTCACCTGGCGTCGTGGTGATTGGGGAAATGCGTACACCTACTCGATTGCTTCCCCATACCTCTACCACAGCCCTGATTACATCCAGCGGAAACCTCAACCGATTTTCCAGCGTTCCGCCGTACTCGTCGGTACGCTGATTGGTACTGTCGCGAATGAACTGCTCCAACAAGTAGTTGTTCGCGCAATGAACTTCGACACCATCGAACCCCGCCAATTGCGCATTTCGCGCCGCATGGCGATAGTCCTCTACGATCTGCGGAATCTCTTCATGCTCCAAAGCCCGCGGCGTGACGAAATCCTTCATACCCTCATGCACCCTGATCTGCCCAACGGGCTTGATGGCTGAAGGCGCTACAGGGATTTCGCCGCCGTGCATGTCCGGATGCGAGATCCGCCCGGTGTGCCACAACTGCAGGAAAATCTTTCCATCCTCACGATGTACCGCATCGGTGATGTGCTTCCAGGCTGCCACTTGTTTCTCGGACCAGATGCCTGGAGTCCGCGGATATCCACGAGCCTGTGCGGAAATATTCGTCGCTTCTGTGATAATCAGACCGGCCTGGGCGCGTTGCGAGTAATAGTCCGCGGCATAAGAGGGAGGTACGCCATCATCGTCGGACCTGCTCCGAGTCATTGGTGCCATGACAATGCGGTTCTTCAACTGAAGTTCGCCAATGGTGACGGGCTGCAAGACTGGATTTTTTTCGGACGTATACATAGCGGGTAGCTCTCCAAGACATGGCCACATGTAGGCATAACAGTTAGCTCGACAGATTTGGTTTTGGGTCGAACTGGATACAATGAAAATATATTTATTGGAATTGATGCATCCACTTAAACAGGATGCATTATTTTTTATTAATCAGAACTTTCAGGAAAATTACTGAATGAGTCTACCCTTGCAGGGTCCCATGCATCAAAGCGCGACATTCTTGAGTCGATACAGATGGCTTATTCAACCAGCGATGTCTCTATGGGCCTTTACGGTCGACGTTACCGAATCAACCGTCTTGTTAGAGAAGCCACCAACACCGATATCGGAAAGATCAACACGGGCAGTTTCACGGATCAGAAATCCTGCGCAAACAGCTACCAACCCAAGGCTCATGACGTAATAACTATAGATATGCTCAAGGCCTATGCCCGTGAGGTACGCGTTAAGATAAGGGGCCGTGCCTCCGAATACCGCAGCCGATACGGAGTGGACAAATCCCACCCCTTGCGCGCGGGCCTGAGTGGGTACCTGTTCTGACAATACCGCAGGAAAGATCGAGGCGATTAACGACCACGCGCCAAGACCAATGACCTGCGCCCAAAAGAGAGTATGGGCCTCCGTCGTGACCATATGGGAGATTGGAAGAGTCAAAAGTATGACCAGGATCCCCCACACGATAATGACGGGCTTGCGTCCTATCCGATCCGAAATCATCCCACAGATCGGGAGCCAGATAACGCACAGCACCATCGCGAACAAGCTGGCGCGATAGGCCCCGCCGGCGTCCATGCCACGTGCTATGGCAGTCGCTGGAGCAAAAGTTACCCACGTGTAGTAGGTCAGGTTGGCGGAACAGTTGAGCATCACCAGGTTACGGGCAATACGGAATAGATCGCTCCGCGATAGCTTTTGGGGTTCCGGTTTTTCTTCCTGCGAAGCGAAGACGTGAGACTCCTCCACGTTACGTCGCATGAAAAGCACATAGACGCCTAGAGCACCGCCAATGCCGAAGCCGATGCGCCAGCCGTAGTCGTTCATTGCCTCCGCTCCTAGTAACGATATCAGTGACGAGGCAAGAATCGTCGCCGCGATAACGCCAACAATCACCCCCAGATAAATCGAACTCGACCATAAGCCGCGATGTTCGTTGGGGGCAATTTCGGCAACATATGTATAAGACACACCCGTCTCGCCGCCATGCGCGATTCCTTGCAACAACCTGAAAAATAGAAGCGCAGCGGAAGCCAGCAAACCAATATCGCTGTAATTCGGGATCAACGCGATACCTACACTGCTCAACGACAGCAGCGACATGGTGATAAGCATCATCTTCTGACGCCCAAGTCGATCCGCTAGGCGGCCAAATATCAGTCCACCAATGGGGCGTGCAAAAAAACCAACCGCAAACACGGCGAGCGTTGAAAGCATTGCCGAGCGCGCATCAGTTTTATCGAAAAGGTTCTGTGCAAGATATACGGAAAACGTCGCGTACAAGGTCCAGTCAAACCACTCGAGCGCATTCCCCAGCCCCACAGCGCGTAGGGACCTGATACGCCCTCGGTAAGAGTTCAAATCAAACATGCTTGTCTCCATATTTCTTTTTATCGATCGGCTTCATCACGCACGCATGCATTAGAGGGACAAATTGCCACAGTGTCAATCCATGATTTAGAGTGTCATTGTATGACACGTTCATGATGATGAGCTTGGAACCGCCGCATACGGCTCACGCCTTTTGAGTAGCAGTGGAGATCAGCTACCTGCGAATGACGGTACAAGGAGGCGCTGTAGCGTCGGTGGCACTCTTGGACGGAAGAACCGGGGCAAGATGCATCGATCTCGCAGAGGCGGACACAAGGTTCTCGCGCGCGCTCTTTCCGCCGACGCACAAGACCTCGGCGACGGGACGGCGCGCCGTTATCGCAGTGGCATGCCCAGACGTCACAGCGATCTCTTCGTCGACCTCATCGCCCGCGGTCTCCCGCAGATCTGATACGCCATGGCCGGGCGCCTCCAGCCGTCCGGGAGGACGAGGCAATGCTCCGGTGCTGCGCTCCGGCACGCCGCATGGCAGTCCCCAAGAATGCGATCAAACCCTGACCGCCTTATCCGCGAGGCGACTCCTTCTCGTACAACCAGGCTCAATGGCTCGGAACGGAGAGCCACACCGCCAGTCCGGCCAGGGCACATCCGATCAAGACCTGAATGACGCTGCGCTTGTAGCGGAACAGGGCAACCGCGGCGCCCAGCGCGATCAATGCCGACGGCCAGTCGAATTCGCCGCCGAAACCCCGGGGCCAGAGGACGTGGTAGCCGAAGAACAAGGCAAGGTTGAGGATCACGCCCACGACGGCGGCGGTGATGGCGGTCAGGGGTGCGGTGAACTTCAGCTCGTTGTGGGTCGACTCCACGAGAGGCCCGCCCACAAGGATGAACAGGAACGACGGCAGGAAGGTGAACCAGGTGACCAGGGTCGCGGCCAGGGCACCGGCGAGAAAGGTCTGATCCGGGCCGAAGACCTGCTGCACGTAGGCCCCCACGAAAGCGACGAACGCCACCACCATGATCAGAGGGCCAGGCGTGCTTTCGCCGAGGGCCAGGCCATCGATCATCTGCGTGGGCGTCAGCCAGCCGTAGTGGCCGATTGCGCCCTGGTATACGTAGGGCAACACGGCGTAGGCGCCGCCGAAGGTGAGCAGCGCAGCCTTGGTGAAGAACCAGCCCATCTGGGTCAGCGTGCCGTCCCAGCCGAAGGCGAGGACCAGCAATCCCATCGGCAGCACCCAGAGCGCCGCCCCCGTCACCAACAACATCGCCAGGTGCCACCACCTGAAACGCGCGTGCTCAGGGATGGGGGTGTCATCGTCGATCAATGCCGGGCCGAAGGTCTTCCTGGCTCCGGCATGTCCGCCGCCAACCTGGAACGTGTCGGGGGCCATTTTGCCGCCTATGAAGCCAAGCGCTGCCGCGCCCAGCACGATCAACGGGAATGGCAGGTTGAGCGCGAAGAGGGCGACGAAGGAAGCCGCGGCGATCGCCCACAACGCGTTGTTCTGCAGCGCCCTGGAACCGATGCGATGGGCTGCCTGTACGACGATGGCCGTCACCGCCGGCTTGATGCCGTAGAAGATTCCCGCCACCAGCGGGACGTCGCCTAGTGCGATGTACACCCACGACAGGGCAATCAGGATGAACAGCGAGGGCAGCACGAACAGCACCCCGGCGATCACGCCGCCCCACGTCCGGTGGAGCAACCAGCCAATGTACGTCGCCAACTGCTGCGCCTCCGGACCTGGGAGGAGCATGCAGTAGTTCAGGGCGTGGAGGAAACGGCGCTCGGATATCCAGCGTCGCCGCTCGACCAGCTCCTGGTGCAGGATGGAAATCTGCCCGGCGGGCCCGCCGAAGCTGATGAACCCGATCCTGAGCCAGAACAGCACAGCCTGAAGCAGGCTGACCGGCTCGACGCGCTCTGGCGCCTGCCTCGTGCTGGGGGTGACCTCACTCATCGCCTGTCTCTTCTCTCGAAAGCCGCCTGCTGCTTGAGCCCAGCCAGATCCGGCCAGCACACCGCCGTTTTCGGGCGCTGTGCAGGGGTGGAATCCGCCAACGCCGGGCCGCTCCGCCCCATGATAGGTTTACCGGCCGCTCATCCGGCAAGGCCCGCTGAAAGCGGACCAAAAAAAAACGCCCTTGCGGGCGTTTTTCGTGGCTGAAAAGTCAGGCCCAGGGGCGGTCGCCGGCCTCGTCGCGCACGCGGGTGGGCAGGCCCATCACGTCCAGCGCGCGGAGGAACGGCTCGGCCGGCAGTTCCTCGACGTTGACCATGCGCTGCACGTCCCATTCGCCACGGGCGACCAGCAGGGCAGCCGCCACCGGCGGCACGCCGGCGGTGTAGGAAATGCCCTGGCTGTCGGTCTCGGCGAAGGCCTCCTCGTGGTCGGCCACGTTGTAGATGAAGACTTCGCGCGGCTGGCCGTCCTTGCTGCCCTTGACCAGGTCGCCGATGCAGGTCTTGCCGGTATAGCCCGGCGCCAGCGAGGCGGGATCGGGCAGCACGGCCTTGACCACCTTGAGCGGCACGACTTCCAGACCTTCGGCGGTCCGCACCGGTTGCTCGGAGAGCAGACCGAGGCTGTTCAGCACGGTGAACACATTGATGTAGTGCTCGCCGAAGCTCATCCAGAAACGCACGTTGGGCACGTCGAGGTTCTTCGACAGCGAGTGCACTTCATCGTGGCCGGTCAGGTAGAGGCTCTGCGAACCCACGACCGGCAGGTCGTCCGTGCGTTTGACTTCGAACATGGTGTTGCTGGTCCACTGGGCGTTCTGCCAGCTCCACACCTGTCCGGTGAATTCGCGGAAATTGATTTCCGGGTCGAAATTGGTGGCGAAGTACTTGCCATGGGAGCCGGCGTTGACGTCGAGGATGTCGATCGAATCGATGCGATCGAAATACCGCTGTTGCGCCAGGGCCGCGTAGGCATTCACCACGCCCGGATCGAAACCCACGCCAAGTATGGCGGTGACGTTCTTCTGCCGGCATTCCTCGAGGTGCTTCCACTCGTAGTTGCCATACCAGGGCGGCGTTTCGCAGACCTTGCCCGGCTCCTCGTGAATGGCGGTGTCCAGGTAGGCGGCGCCGGTATCGATGCAGGCACGCAGCACCGACATGTTGAGGAAGGCGGAACCGACATTGATCACGATCTGCGATTCGGTCTCGCGGATCAGCGTCTTGGTGGCTTCGATATCCAGTGCGTCAAGCGCGAAAGCCTTGATATCGGCGGGCTGCTTGAGGCTGCCCTTGGCTTTGACGCTGTCGATGATGGCCTGGCATTTGGAGATGTTCCGCGACGCGATGGCAATACGACCGAGTTCGTCGTTGTGCTGCGCGCACTTGTGGGCCACCACCTTGGCGACACCTCCTGCGCCAATGATAAGAACGTTCTTCTTCAATTGTTTCACCTCCTGGTACTGCGGTTTTGAGACGGTTATTGCAGGCCTGCTCGTCGTCTCGCGAGACAGGCTTTTTTCATCCGACCGGAGCGCCGCAAGACCTCAGCGACGCACGGTTGGCGACGCCGTCAGCCGAGGCTGGACAGGTAGTCGTCGAAGCCGAACTCGCGGACCACCTCGACGCTGCCGTCGAGCTGCTTGACCACGATGGCGGGCATCTTCAGGCCGTTGAACCAGTTCTTCTTGACCATGGTGTAACCCGCCGCGTCGACGAACGACAGGCGATCACCGATCTGCAGCGGCTTCTCGAAGAGGTACTCGCCGAAGATATCGCCGGCCAGGCAGGATTTGCCGCACACCATCCAGCTGTGCTCGCCCGCGCTGGGCGCGAGCTTGGCGTTGAGGCGGTAGATCAGCAGGTCGAGCATGTGCGCCTCGATGGAGCTGTCCACCACGGCCAGGTTCTTGCCGTTGTAGAGGGTGTCGAGCACGGTCACTTCAAGCGAGGCGCTGCCGGTGATGGCCGCTTCGCCCGGCTCCAGGTAGACCTGCACGCCGTAGTTCTCGGAGAAGGCCTTGAGGCGCGCGCAGAAGGCGTCCAGCGCGTAATCCTCGCCGGTGAAATGGATGCCGCCGCCGAGGCTGACCCATTCGACCTTGTGCAGCAGGTGACCGAAGCGCTCTTCGATATGGCCGAGCATCTTGTCGAACAGGCCGAAGTCGCCGTTCTCGCAGTTGTTGTGGAACATGAAGCCGGAGATTCGCGAGATAACCGCTTCGATCTTCGCCGGGTCCCATTCACCCAGACGGCTGAATGGGCGCGCCGGGTCGGCCAGCAGGTAGTCCGAGCTGCTCACCTGCGGGTTGACGCGCAGGCCGCGCACCTTGCCTTCGGAGGCGTCGGCGAAGCGCTGCAACTGGCCGATGGAGTTGAAGATGATCTTGTCGCAGTTCTCCAGCATCTCGCCGATCTCGTCGTCGGCCCAGGCGACGCTGTAGGCGTGGGTCTCGCCGGCGAACTTCTGTCGGCCGAGCTTGAGTTCGTAGAGCGAGGACGACGTGGTGCCGTCCATGTACTGCTGCATCAGGTCGAACACCGGCCAGGTGGCGAAGCACTTGAGCGCCAGCAGGGCCTTGGCGCCGGACTGCTCGCGCACGTAGGCGATCTTCTGCATGTTGACCAGCAGCTTCTGCTTGTCGATGAGGTAGTACGGCGTCTTGATCATTTCGAGGCTCCGGCGCGCCCAGCCAAAAAAAGGACGCGAATTGTGCCGGCCCCCAGTCGATATCGGAAGGGCGGGAGGCGTATTTCGCTGCGTCGGCGCCCTGCCCGCTCCCGCCTGGATGAAACAAAACGCCGCAGGCCGGCCGTTGCACGCCCGCCCGGACCCCGGCGCAGCCGGTGCCACGGGGCGCTGCGCGGCCACGAGGCGTGTGTAACGCGATCTTTCCGCAGATGGCCTCGCTGCGGCGCGGCCGTGTCGGGCGACGGGCGGTAATCAGGCGCGTCTGCGCTCGTCCACGTCCAGGACCTGGCGGACCTGGCGCAGGTCCGCGGCGTCCTGGTTCAGGCTGTGGATGACCTCGAGCAACTCCCCGCGCAGGACCTGGCATTCCATCCGTTCGGCCATTCTCATCACCGCCAGCGCGGCGCGCTCGTTGTGGTAGGCGACGAGGTCGAGGGTCTTGCGGGTACGGCGGGCAGCACTGTTCATGGAGGGGCACCTGGAAGTTCAGGGGCCATACCCTAGAGCAGCTTTGTTGCCGCGATATTTCAGCCGGGCGGCGCTCAGGCGGCGAAGCTCCGCTTCACCGACTCCAGCCAGGCGGGGTCGAGGCGCGTCTGTTCGGTATCCAGGCCGGCCTCCTCCATGCGCTGCCGGTGCCGTTCGATCTCGGCCCGAGCCTGGCCCTGGTCGCTGCTGTTGCCGTCCAGTTCGTGCATCTGCATCAGCCCCAGGTGATAGAAGCGCAGCAGCTTCATCGCCACGGGGTCGCCGGCGGCCACACCCGCCTCGAGCCGGTGCATGAGATTGGTGATGCTCATCAGGCTGCGCTTGAGCTGCCAGCCGTAGAGGCTCGGCGCCAGCCAGGCCTGCGACCAGAAGCGCAGGCGCACCAGCGCCACGCTCAGGCCCAGCCCGATGACCACGCCGGCGACGTTCCAGCGGAAGTTGTCGCCGCCGCTTTCACCGAACGCCAGCACCAGGATCTGCGAGAACAGCATCGCCAGCGCGAGAAAGAGCACGGCGATGATCAGCGTCACGCGGCGCGTTTGCCGGCGATAGGTTTCGGGGTCGAGCGGTTTGATTTCGAACGTCACGGCCACCGGGGCTCCTTGGGTGAGCGGATAACAGTCGACGCATTATCACCGCATCCGGCGGGCTCTGTGGACTTCCTGGCGAGCCAACGCGCTTTCGCTCAACCCCGGATGGCCACCAACCAGCAGCCTTCAAAACTCAAAACATATCGAATACAGACTTTATATATATTTTAAATATTCAAATATAGGTCCTAGCATCGTCCTGGATGTCACCCGGCGGCTTTTTCGCAGGTGCCGTCGCCACAACAAGAACAACAAGCACAGGACATGAACATGTCGATTAAACCTCTGCACCTGGGTCTGGCTTCGGTCGGTCTCGGTATTGGATTCACCCTCCCCTCCATCGCCAGCGCGGACTTTCTGGAAGACAGCAAAGCCGAGCTGGAACTGCGCAACTTCTACTTCAACGGTGATTACCGACAGGAAGATGCCAACCAGTCGAAACGTGAAGAGTGGGCTCAAGGGTTCCTGCTGCGTTACCAATCCGGCTTCACCCAGGGCACGGTCGGCTTCGGCGTCGATGCCCTCGGTCTTCTCGGCGTCAAGCTGGACTCGGGGCAGGATCGGCAGAACTCCGGGTTGTTGCCGGTAGGCGACGACGGGGCACCCGATGACTACAGCCGGGTTGGCGCCACCGCCAAGGCGCGAATCGCCAACAGCACGCTGCGCTTCGGTACGCTGATTCCGCGCCTGCCGACGGTGCAACCGAACAATTCGCGCCTGCTGCCGCAAACCTTCCAGGGCACCCAGTTGACATCGAAGGACATCGACGACCTCACCCTAAATCTCGGGCGCCTCACGGAAAACAACCTGCGCAACAGCAGCGGCGGCGACAAGCTCGCCGCTTCGGGCTCAGGGTTAACCGGTCGCGAGGACACCGACACGTTCGATTTCTTCAGCGCCAGCTACAAGTGGAGCAAGGCGCTGACCACCGGCTACAGCTATGCCCATCTGGATGCCAACTACAAACAGCACATCTTCAATCTCAGCCACGACCTGCCCTTCGGCAAAAACCAGGCACTGAAGAGCGATATCCGCTACGCGCGCTCCACCGACGATGGCGCGACCAATGTCGACAACAACGCCTTCGGCGCCAAGTTCACCTACAGCTTCGGCTTCCACGCCCTGGGCGCGGCCTACCAGAAAATGTCCGGCGGGACCGGCTTCCCCTACCTGCAGGGTACCGACCCATTCCTGGTCAACTACGTGATGCTCTCGCCGGATTTCGCCAACCCGGACGAACGCTCCTGGCAGGTGCGCTACGACTACGACTTCGCCGGCCTCGGTATTCCCGGCCTGAGCTTCATGACCCGTTATCTGCGCGGTGACAACTTCGAGCTGGCCAACGGCGCGACCCGTGAATGGGAGCGTGATACCGACATCCAGTACACCTTCCAGAGCGGCGCGCTGAAGAACCTCGCCGTGCGTTGGCGCAACGGTACCTATCGCAGCGGCGGCGATCAGGACATCGACCAGAACCGCCTGATCGTCAGCTACACGATTCCGCTGCTTTGACACCTCGCCCCGCCAACAACCGCCGGCCCGCGCCGGCCCAGGAAACGCTCATGCACACCAGAAAATCCCTGCTGCACCTCGCCATTCTCTTGGCCCTGGCCGGTAGCCCGGGTGCCTATGCCGCCAACACCGGCGAGATGAACTGCAAGACCACCGCCGAGTGCGCCGCGCAGGCGAAGAAGATCGGCGCCACGGTCGAGAAGCCCGCGGCGGGCAAGAAAAAAAGCGAAGACGGTCAGTTCGACTGGATCAACCGGATCAACAAAGCCTCCATCGTCATGCTCACCGAGGAAGGCATCGTCTCGGCCGACGAAGGCCGCAAGATCGCCGGCAGCGTGCGCTACACCATCGACCAGGGTGGGCGGCCGGACGGCAAGCGGCCCACCGACGTATTGCAGATCGAGCGCATCATGACCGACAGGATCGGCCCGGAAGCCTCGCTGATCCACTCCGGGCGCAGCCGTCAGGACATGTACGCGACCTATCGCCTGGCCAGCCTGCGGCGTCAGGTGCTCGATTACGGCGATGCGCTCGATGCATTGCGCCAGCGCCTGCTCAAGCTGGCCGCCGAGAACATCGACACGCTGGTGCCGGCCTACACCAACGGCGTACAGGCGATGCCGATCAGCTACGCGCACTATCTGCTCGCCTACGACGCTTCGTTCGAGCGCGACGCGCAGCGCCTCCACGAACTCTACGCACGGCTCAATCTCAGCCCGATGGGCACCGCCGTGCTCGCCAACTCCGCCTATCCGCTCAACCGCACGCGCCTGGCCACGTTGCTAGGCTTCGATGGCGTGCGCGAGAACTCGCTGGATGCCAGCCAGGTTTCCCCGTACGACATTCCCCTCGAAGCGTCCGCCCTCGTCGCCTCCACGGCGATTCGCATCGGCGCGATGATCGGCGACATCCACACCCAGTATCACCAGATCCGCCCCTGGCTGCTGCTCGACGAGGCTTCCACCTACACCAGCAGCGCGATGCCACAGAAGCGCAACCCGGGGCTGCTGATGCGCACCCGCGAGGCCGCCTCGGACGTGGTCGGCCTGTCGCAACTGGTGACGCTGCGCGCGCACAACGTCACCACCGGGATGACCGACTACAAGTTCGCCTATGACTCCTCCGGCCTGTTCGACGAGAGCGTCGAGATGATCGACCGGATGAACACCGTGCTCGATGCCCTGAAAATCGACCCGGCGCGCAGCCTGGAAGAACTCGAGTCGGAATGGACCACCTCGATGGAGCTGGCCGACACCCTGGAGCGCACGCACGACGTGCCGTTCCGCATCGGCCACAGCTTCGCCTCGCTGATCGTCACCTATGCCCGTGACCATGGCATCACGCCGAAAGCCTTCCCCTATGCAGAGGCGCAGAAGCTCTACACCCAGGCCGCGAAAAAATACCAGTGGAAGACCACCGAGTTGCCCCTCAGCGAAGCCGCGTTCCGCGCCACGCTATCGCCGCGTGCCATGGTGGATAGCCGCCAGGGCATCGGCGGCCCGCAGCCGGCGGAAGTCAAACGCATGCTGGCGCAGGCGCAGAAGACGCTGGGCACGGATCAGGACTGGATGCGTGAGCGGCGCCAGCGCCTGAGCGACGCCGAAACGACGCTGAACGAGGCGTTCAGCAAGCTGGCCGGCGACTGACGCCCGGCAGCGACCGGTCTGCCGCTGCCCCAGGCGCAGCGACGGACCGGCCTGCCCCGCCCCGGAAAACGCGCGGTGCCCGCCGCGCCTGTCGAGCTAGCGGGTGACATTCTCGCCGCAGCGCCGTCCACCTTGTACCGGCACGGCCCTTCAGCGCCTGTCTTCGCCCGTCACACCGCCACTCAACGGTTCTTCGGCATGCCCGCCGCCCGCGCCGCGCGACGTGTTGCGCAGCGGCCCCCGGCCGGGTACCGCGCGAGCCGGATTCAACGCCCGCTGCAAGATCGTCTGGTCCAACGAGCCGTGCCAGCGTGCGATCGCCAGGCAGCCTACGCAGTTGCCCAGCACGTTGGTCAGCGAACGGCATTTCATCAGCCGCTCGACGCCCAGCAACAGGCCGGCGCTTTCCACCGGAATCATCGGCAGAACGCTCAGTGTCGCGGCCAGGGTCAGGAACGAGGAACCGGCGATGCTGGTGGAACCCATCGAGGTGAACAGACACACCAGCAGGAGGCCAAGCAGTTGCAGGCCATCGAGTTCGACATTGCCGGTCTGGGCGAGGAATAGCGCAGCACAGGACAGGTAGATATTCGACCCCGCCAGATTGAAGGTGTAGCCGGTGGTCAGCACCACCCGCGCCGACTGCCGTGCGCATCCCAGCCGTTCCAGCTTGCGCAGCAGCCCCGGGAGAGCGATCACCGAGGACCCGGTGGACGCCACCAGCAACAGCTCTTCCTTGATGTACGCGATCAACCGGAGCAGGCCGACGCCTGCGAACCGCGAGGCGGCGGCGAGCACGATGCCAACGAATGCCAGGCAGGTGAGGTAGATCACCGCGATGAATTTCAGCAGGTGAACCGTCGAGCCCGGCCCATAGCGGCCGATGGTGAAGGCCATGGCGCTGAAGGCCGCCAATGGGGCGAAGCGCAGCAGTACCCTGAGCAAGGCGAACAGCAGCGCCAGCAACCGGTCGAGGGCCGCGAGAACAGCTTCACCGACGGCGCCCAGGCGGCTCAGCAGGTAGCCGCAGACGAACGCCAGCAATGCCACCTGCAACACCGGGCTGCGACTGAGGAGTTGCCAAAGGTGCAACGGCGAGACGCCAGCCCCCGCCTCGACCATGCGTTCGGTGCCCTGCACCGCGCCGTGAACCTGGGCAGCCAACGCGTGCGCCGGGAATTCGGGCGGCGGAGAGAAGCCGTCGCCGGGGCGCAGCAGCAGAGCCCCGAGCAGGCCGCAGAGCAATGCCAGCACCTTGAGTGCCTCGAAATAGACCAGGGTGCGCGCGCCGAGTCCCCGGGCCTGGCGGCGGCAGCGCAGGCGCGCCACGCCGGACGTCACCAGAACGAACATCAGCGGCGGTATCGCCCAGCCCACCAGTTGGAGGAAGCCGCTGCCCAGCGGCTTCATGGCCATCGCCAGGCCCGGGCGCCAGAGCCCCAGCAGAATACCCGCGCTCACCGCGACGACGATCTGCAGGGTCGGATTGCGTGCCAGCTTGAGGATCATGCGTGGGGTCCGCTGCCGCGTGAGTTCTTGTTATTGGTCCGAAGACTTGCCCCGGGCTGCCGTATCCTACCCAATTACGCCGCCGACCATCGCCCGCTGCGCCATTTTTCCAGGCCGCGGTCCGCTGGCCGAAAACCACCCCCTCATTGGCGAGCCCCGCATGGAACTACGGCACTTGCGCTACTTCACGATGGTCGCCGAAGAGCGTCACTTCACCCGCGCCGCGGCGCGCCTGCACATGCAGCAGCCTCCGCTTAGCCAGCAAATACGTGCGCTGGAACTGGAGCTGGGTTTCGACCTGTTCAAGCGCCACGCCAAGGGCGTAGACCTCACCGCCGCCGGCCAGGTATTCCTCGAGGAAGCCAGGGCGATCCTCGCTCAGGTGGACAACGCCAGCCGCCGCGCCGCCCGCGTTGCCGAAGGCGTGGAGGGCGTCCTGTCGATCGGCTTCACCAGTTCCGCCGCCGCGCACCCGCTGATCCCGCGGATCATCCGTGCCTACCGGCAGGCGTTCCCACGCGTCAGCATCGTGTTGCACGAAGGCAATGCACGCGGCCTCACCGATGAAGTGGGCGCGCGCAGCCTGGATGTCGGCATCCTTCGTGCGCCGGTCGCCCGCCCCGACGAGGTGCAGTTCCACCGCCTGCTCAACGAGGAACTGCTGCTGGTGCTGCCGGTGGACCATCCGCTGCTGGCCGGACGCGAGGCGCCCGACGGCATGCCCGGACTGCGCCTTGCCGAACTCAGGGACGAACCCTTCATTCTGGTGCGCCGGCCCGGCGCGCCGGGAATGTACGCGAACCTGTTGAAGGCCTGCCGCAATGCCGGCTTCGAGCCGGAGGTGGCCTTCGAGGTCGAACGCATGCTGACCAATGTCAGCCTGGTGGCGGCTGGCGCCGGCGTATCGGTGGTGCCCGCCTCGATGAAGGACCTGCAGCGCGCCAGTGTCGTCTATTGCCGGATCGTCGGCGCCAAGCCGCGCCTGGCAGCGCCTATCACCCTGCTCTGCCATGCGCAGAACCAGACACCGCCGGTGATCAACTTCACAACCCTGGCACGTCGCCTGAGCGGAAGGCTGTACCTCGCCCGCTAAGCCCCGCACCTTTCGCCAGCCACGCCACCCTCACCAGTTGAACGACACCGTGCCGAGCAGCGTGCGCTCCTCGCCCCAGTAGCAGCGCCCGGCGTTGTTGCAGCCGGTCACGTACTCCTGGTCGAAGAGGTTCTTCGCGTTGACCTCGGCGGACCAGTGCTCGTCGATGCGGTAGCCCACGAGCGCGTCCACCAGGGTCACGTCGCCGGTATCCAGGGTGCCGTACAGCGACGCCGCGGTGTAGGCGAAGGTGCTGTCGAAATGGCGCACGCCGCCGCCGATGTGGAAGCCCTTGAGCGCGCCGTCGAGGAAGCGGTAGGTGGCCCAGACCGACGCCTGGTTGCGCGGCACGCCGGTCATCTGGTGGTCCTCCAGCAGCGAGCCGGGGCTGTCCTTGGTGATGCGCGCATCGGTGTAGGAGTAGGACGCCACCAGGTTGAGGTTCTCGTTGAGGTCGCTGTTCATCTCCAGCTCCACGCCCTTGGAGCGGCTTTCGCCGACCTGGCGGTAGCCGCCGGTGCTGGCGTCGGCGATCACGTCGTCTTCTTTCACCAGGTCGTAGACGGAGGCGGTGAAGGCGGTGTTCCAGCCCTTCGGCTCGTACTTCACGCCCACTTCGTACTGGCGGCTGGTGGTTGGTTCCAGGGGCGAGCCGTTGCTGAACACCTGCTGGGTGGGAACGAAGGACGTCGAATAGCTGACATAGGGCGTGAGGCCATTGTCGAACTGGTACATCAGGCCGGTCTGCCAGGTGAAGTCGTGGTCCCAGTAGTCGAAATCGGCCGCACTGTTGAGTGTGCCCGCACGGTTGCGGTACTGGCTGTTGACGTAGTCCTGGCGGCCGCCGAAGAGGAATATCCAGCGGTCGTACTTGCTCTGCAGCTGGCCGTAGACGCCGTACATCTGCTGCTCCAGCAGAGCGTTCTGGACGGCAAACTGCATCACCGGCTTGCCGCTGTAGACCGGACCGAAGATGTCGATGGAGCCGCCAAGGCCCGCCTCCCAGTTCTGGTTGAACGAAGTACGATCGAAGCTCGCGCCCATCAGCACGGTGTGCTCGAACTCGCCGGCGTTGAAATGCCCCTCGAACTGGTTGTCCAGCGAGTAGACCATGGATTTGTTGTAGCGGTCGTAGGCCGTGTTGACGAGCGTGGTGCCGAAACCGCCGTTGTTCAGGTTGCCCGGCCAGGTTTCCTGTCGGTCGATGCGCGACTGCATGTAGCGCGAGTTCTGGCGGAATGCCCAGGTGTCGTTGAATTGGTGGCTGAACTCGTAGCCCAGCGACCAGCTTTCGCGCTCGAAATTGTCCCAGTACGGATTGCCGAGGAAGGCGTCCTTGTCGATCTTGCCGCTGGGGTTGTCCAGCAGCGTGCCGGCGGCGGGATAGCCCAGTTCCAGCTTGGTACGGTCGCGCTGGTAGCTCGACAGCAGGGTCAGCGCGGTGCTGTCGTCGAAGTTCAGGGTCAGCGAGGGCGCGATGTAGAGGCGATCGTCCGGCACCTGGTCGACCTGGGTGTCGGCGTTGCGACCGAGCATCACGATGCGGCCGAGGATGTTGCCCTCGTCGGTCAGCGGGCCGGAGACATCCACGCCCAGTTGCCGGCGGTTGTTGCTGCCGTAGCTGAGCTGGGCCTCGCCCTGCGGGGTTGCGGTCGGTTTCTTGCTGACCAGGTTGACCACGCCGCCCGGCGTGTTTTCGCCGTAGAGGATGGAGGTCGGGCCGCGGAAGACCTCGGTGCGCTCCAGGCCGTAGGGCTCGCTGGTGGTGTCGTAGCGGTTGCCCTGCACGCGCAGGCCGTCGCGCAGCAGGCCGTAGCCGAAGTCGGTGGCGAGGAAGCCGCGGATGTAGAACAGGTCGCCAGCGAGTCCGTCACCGGCGGCGAACGGCGGCGCGAAGATGCCCGGCACGTAGCCGAGCACCTCGGTCAGGGTCTGGGATTTCTGGTCCTCCATGCGCTGGCGGGTGACCACCGAGATCGAGCGCGGGGTTTCCGCGAGCGGCGTGCCGGTCTTGCTGCCGGCGTTGCTCAGGGTCGCCCGGTAGCCGCTGTCCCCGGACATGCCACCCGAACCGATACCGGCTCCGGTCACGGTCGCTGGCGCCAGCTGGATCACGCCGCTGGGCGCAATCGGCTGCAGCACATAGCCGCCGCTGGCCTGCGGCAGCGCCTGGAGGCCACTGTTCTGCAGCAGACGGGCCAGAGCCTCCGGCACGCTGTAGTGGCCATTCAGCCCGGGGCTGATCTTGCCGGCGGTGAGGTCGTTGTGCCCGACCAGGTAGATGCCGGCCTGACTGCTGAACTGGTTGAGCGCGGCGCTCAGCGAGCCCGCACCGATGGCGTACTGGCGTTCGCTGGCGGCGTCCTGGGTGGTTTGCGCCTGAACCTGGGTGGTGGCCAGAAGCAGCGGTGAGCCGGCCAGAACCGGTAGCGCGACGGCGAGCGCCATGGGCCGCAGAGCAAAGCGGCGGGCTAGATGAGCAGGCAAGTGCATGGGGTCCCCTGAAGCGTTCGATTGTCGAGGTTTTCCTGTAAACCGGACGAACCTCGAAAAGGGGAACCGACGCGGCGGTTTTATTTTCGGCGGGCCGGCGCCGGAGGGTGTGAACAGGCGCTCAGGCGGGCTCGAGGCTGCCCCACCAGGGCGTCATCCACTCCAGCCGAACCGGCAGCGCCGCCGCGATGAGGCGCAGCGCCTGGTCGGTATCGTTGAGCGGGAAGGCACCCATCACCGGCAACCCGGCGACGGCCGGGTTGCAGCCCAAGTGGCCGTGGCGATAGCGCGACAGCTCCTGCACCAGTTGCCCCAGCGGCATGTCCTCGGCGGTCAGCACGTGGCGAATCCAGGATTCGCCGGCACTCAACGCGGGGGCCGGGGCGCCGATCGCCGCGGCGCTGAATTCGACCCGCTGCCCGGCACCGACGATGCTCGTCGCGCCGCTGGCGGCGGTGTGCACTTCCACCGCGCCCTGGTAGACATTCAGCCGCGTCGTCTCGCCCAGCTGGCGCACCGCGAAGCGCGTACCCAGCGCACGCAGCCGGCCATGCTCGGTATCCACGAAGAACGGACGCTGCGGGTCCTTCGCGGTATCCACCAGGACTTCGCCGAAGTGCATGCGCAGCAGACGCCGCTCGGCGCTGAAGTCGGCGTCGATGGCGCTCAGCGCACCGAGCCAGAGGTGCGAACCGTCCGCCAGCAGGGTTTCGCGGGTTTCGCCGACACCGGTGGCGAAGTCCGCGCCCCACGCGGTGACCAGCCTCGGCAGCGGCGTGCCGCGCCAGGCGCCCCAGCCCAGCAGCGAGCCGCTGGCGAGGATCATCAGCGTCTTCAGCCCCTGGCGACGACCCAGGCGGGCAGGATCGCCGACGCGCCGCAAGACCCCGCTGGACTCCCGCGCGCCCTCCCCCTGCAACGGCGCGAAACGCTGGCCGACCCGCTCGACGTAGCGCCAGGCGTCGCGATGCTCGGCGTGCTGGTCGAGCCAGCGCTGCCATTGCTCGCGCAGCTGCGCGCCGCCGTTCTCGTCGTGCAGCGCGACGTACCACTGCGCCGCCTGCTGCAGGCTGGCGTGGCTGAGTTTGCCGTCGGGGCTGTGCATGGCGGTCATTCGATCAACAGCCCGTCCAGCTCGGCTTCCAGCAACGCGCAGTGCAGGAAGGCCTGAGCCAGGTACTTCTTCACCATGCGCTCGGACACGCCCAGCTCCACGGCGATCAGCCGGTACGGCATGCCGTCGAGCTGCGCCAGCAGGAACGCCTGGCGCACCCTGGCCGGCAGGCGCAGCAGCATGGCGTCCACCTCGTGCAGGGTTTCGACGATCAGCGCGCGTTGCTCGGGCGAGCCTTGCAGGTGCTCGGAGCGACCCGCCTGGCTTTCCAGCCAGGCCTCTTCGAGCTGGCGGCGACGCCAGTGATCGATGCACAGGCCGCGAGCGATGGTCGCGAGATAGGAACGCTCGCCGCTGCTGCCGTCGAAGGTGCCCGGCCGCAGCATCACGCGGACGAAGGTGTCCTGCACCAGGTCGGCCGCATCGAAGGCATTGCCGAGACGGCGCCGGAGAAAACCGTGGAGCCAGCGCGAATGGCTGAGATAGAGCGACTGCGGCGTTGAACCAGGCATCGGGGGCATCGAGAGCACGGTAATGTCCGGCGCAATGCGCCTAAGGTGCGGATGAGAATTAATTTCAAATGTACCCGAAGCGATGCGATTCCGGCAAACCATGACGAAAAAGGCGGCGGTGCCTTTCCGGTCACCGCCGCCTCGTTCATCCGGACGTTGAAGGTTTCAGCCCACCGCCACCAGGTGATCCACGTCCTGCTGCCGGTACTGCTGCGGCGGCGCGACGTAGCCCTTGGGCTTGATCGGGTCGGGCACCTGGATTTCCCGCAGCAGCGCCTTGAAGTCGCGGCGCTGGTCGACGTCCGGGATCGGCACCGCCGACAGCAGGCGCTGGGTGTAAGGATGCTGCGGGTTGCCGAGCACCTGGTCGCGACGGCCGATCTCGACGATCTGCCCGCAGAACATCACCGCCACCCGATGGCAGATGCGCTCCACCACCGCCATGTCGTGGGAGATGAACAGGTAGCTGAGGTCGTGCTCGCGCTGCAGGCGTTCGAGCAGTTCCAGCACCTGGGCCTGCACCGACACGTCGAGGGCCGAGACCGATTCGTCGGCGACGATCACCTTCGGGTTCAACGCCAGGGCGCGGGCGATGCAGATGCGCTGGCGCTGGCCGCCGGAGAACATGTGCGGGTAGCGCTGCATCGCCTCTGCCGGGAGGCCGACCTGCTCCAGCAGCTCGGCGACCCGCGCATGGCGTTGCTGACGGTCGCCCTTGCCGTGGATCAGCAGCGGCTCGCCGACCAGGTCGAGGATCGTCTTGCGCGGGTTCAGGGAGGCGTAGGGGTCCTGGAAGATCATCTGGATGTCCTGGCGCACCTCGCGCAGCGCCTCGCCGCCGATGCCGTTCAGCTCGCGGCCGAGCAGCTTCACGCTGCCCTCGAAGGGCAGCATGCTGAGCAGCGCCTTGCCGGTGGTGGACTTGCCACAGCCGCTCTCGCCGACGATGCCCAGGGTTTCGCCCTGGCGCAGGCGGAAGCTGACGTTCTCCACCGCGTGCACGTTGCGCGCCGGCTCGAACCAGCCGCCGCGCAGCGGGAAGCGCACCTGCAGGTTGTCCACCTCGAGCACCACCGGGCGATCCTCGCGCGACTCCGGCAATCCGGCGCTGCCGAGCACCGGCACCGCCGCCAGCAGCTTGCGCGTGTAGGCGGCCTGCGGTGTGGCGAACAGGCTACGCACCTCGGCGCGCTCCTCCATCAATCCCTGGTTCATCACCACCACTTCATCGGCCATCTCGGCGACCACGCCCATGTCGTGAGTGATCATCAGCAGCGTGGTGCCGAACTGCGCCTGCAGCTCGCGCATCAGCTCGAGAATCTGCGCCTGGATGGTCACGTCGAGCGCGGTGGTCGGCTCGTCGGCGATCAGCACGCGCGGCTTGCAGAGCATCGCCATGGCGATCATCACGCGCTGGCGCATGCCGCCGGACAGCTCGTGCGGGTACTGCGCGAGGCGCTTGTCGACCTGCGGCACGCGCACCGCGTCGAGCATCTGCCGGGCCCGTGCGCGGGTTTCCTGGCCGCTCAGCGCCTCGTGCCGGCGCACCGTCTCCTGCAACTGCCGGCCGACCGTCATCAGCGGGTTCAGCGAGGTCATCGGCTCCTGGAAGATCATGCCGATGTCCTTGCCGCGCAGTTCCTGCATCTGCCGGTCGGAGCAGCCGAGCAGGTCGCGCCCCTCGAAGAGGATCGCGCCGCTCGGCACGCTGGCGGCCTTCGGCAGCAGGCCCATGATCGCCAGCGAGGTCAGCGACTTGCCGCTGCCGGATTCGCCGGCGATGCACAGCGTCTTGCCGGCGTGCAGGGCGAAGCTCAGCTCGCTGACCACGCGCCGGGGCCCGAAGTCGATGGACAGTCGCTCGACCGACAGCAGCGGTCGCATGGTTTCGGCGGTCATCCCACCCTCCTTCGAGGAGCAGCTACAAGATCGGCGAGCGAAGGCAAGACAAGGCGAAATGGCCTGAAAAAGCGCAGTTGACGTGCAGTCAATGAGCATTTTGAAGGCCATTTCAACGCCGTATTGCCGAGCGCAGCCATTTTGTAGCCGCTCAGTTGAACACCACTTTCGGGAAGTAGAAGGACACCACCCAGTTCGGCAGGTCGACCACTTCGCTGATGCGCAGATCGCCGCACACCGAGCAGAGCATGTAGGCCTGTTCGGCCGGCATGCCGTGTTCGCGGCAGAGCCAGTCGACGGTGCCGGCGACGGCCTGGCGCGCCGCCTCCATGAGGTCCGGGCCGATACCGGTGAAGGCTTCGTAGCCGGCGCTGTCCAGGTGCCGGGTGACCGGCCCCGGCGTGCTGAAGCGCGGCATCGCCAGCGGCGTGGACTTGATCAGGTCGAGCTTGACCACCACGTCCATGGCCGACTCGATGGCCGTGCCGCAGACCTCGCCATCGCCCTGCGCGGCGTGGGTGTCGCCCATGGAGAACAGCGCGCCCTCCACTTCCACCGGCAGGTACAGCGTGGTGCCGGCGGCCAGGTCGCGAATGTCCAGGTTGCCGCCGACGCGCCGCGGCGGCACCACCGAATGCAGGCCCGGCGCCGCCGGAGCGACGCCGATGGTGCCGGCGAACGGCTTCAGCGGCACCTTGGCGAACTGGCCGAACGCCGCGGGCGCGAGGCCCTCGGCGTCGTAGTTCCACAAGGCCAGGGCCGGCTCGGTGAACTGGTCGGCGAGCAGCCCGAAACCGGGGATGTTCGCCGTCCAGCCGAAGCCGCAGGGCTTGAAGCTGTCGATGGTCACCTTGAGCACGTCACCCGGTTGCGCGCCCTCGACGAAGATCGGCCCGGTCACCGGGTTGATCCGGTCGAACGGCATGCTCGCCACATCGGCGACCTTCGATTGCGGGGTGAAGTAGCCGGCCGAGGAATCACGGCACTCGAACTGCAGCTCGCTGCCCGGCGCGACGCGCGCGACGGGCTCGAAGGCGTTGTCCCAGCCGAAGTGGCTGTGCACGCTGTGGATGGTCTTGATCAGGCAGTTGTTGCACATCTCACTTCACCCCGATGTAGTCGTAGTTGACCGGCACGTGCACCGGGTCGACGTACAGCGCGTCGTCGCCGCCCATCCGCGCCGAACGCACGGTGAAGCGTTGTTCGTTGAAGATCGGCACCCAGGGCGCGTCGGCCATCACGTCGGTGAACACCTTGCTCCACAGCGCGATGCGCTCGGCCTGCTGCTCGGGCTTGGCCATCGAGTCGGCGCGCTTGGCTTCGGCGTCGAGCGCCTTGTTGCAGTACAGCGCCCAGTTCCAGCCGCCGGAGACCGCGCCTTCGCAGCCGAGGATCGGCCCGTAGAAGTTCGACGGGTCCGGGAAGTCGGCGATCCAGGCCATGCCGCCGGACCAGACCATCGGTGCCTGGTCCTTCTCGCTGCCGGCGGCGATCACGTTGGCCTGGGCCAGCGACTTGATCTGCGCGCGGATACCGATCTTCGCCAGGTCCTGCTGGATCGACTGGGCGATGCGCGGCTGCGGGTCGGTGTTCATCACGTACAGCTCGGTGTCGAAGCCCTTCTCGAAACCGGCCTCGGCGAGCAGCTTCTTCGCGCCTTCGACGTCGTAGGGATAACCCTTGAAGCCGGAGTCGTAGCCGGGCATCGCCGGCGGCAGCGGCTGGTTGGCCGGCTTCGCCCGGCCGTTGATCAGGCGCACAACGCGGTCCTTGCTGATCGCCATGTTCACCGCCTGGCGAACCTTGAGGTTGTCGAACGGTGGCAGCGTGGTCTTCAGCGTCAGGTAGCCGGTCTGCAGCTGGTCGCCGGTGACCACCAGGCCCTTCTGTTTCGGGTCGTTCTTGAACTGCAGGAACTGCGCGGGCGGCACGCCGTCGCCGGCGATGTCCACCTCGCCCTTCTGCAGACGCAGCAGCGCCACGGTCGGGTCCTGGCCGATCTCGAAGCGGATGCCGTCGAGATAGGGCACGCCGCTGCGGTAGTAGTTGGGGTTCTTCTTGAAGATCAGTTGCTGGCCGAGCTTCCACTCCTGCAGCTCGAAGGCGCCGGAGCCGACCGGGTGCTTGCCGAAGTCGGCGCCCCACTTCTCGACGGCTTCCTTCGGTACCACCGAGGCGAAGTTGATCGCCATGATGTGCAGGAAGGTGGCGTTTGGCTGGCTCAGCTTGATCTTCACCGTGTAGTCGTCGGGCGTCGTCACGCCGGCCAGCGTCTCGCTCTTGCCGCCGGTGACGTCCTCGTAGCCGACGATGGAGGAGAAGAAGCCGGCGCCCGGGCTCTGGGTCTTCGGATTGACGGTGCGTTCCAGCGAGTACTTCACGTCGGCGGCCTTCATCTCGCGGCCGTTGTGGAATTTCACGCCCTTCTTCATGACGAAGGTGTACTCGGTGCCGTCGTCGGAGACCGTGTGGCTCTCGGCCAGCGCCGGGACCAGTTCGGTGGTGCCCGGCTTGTAGTCCATCAGGCGGTCGAAGAGGCTCTTGATCATCGACCAGTTCTGCCAGTCGTAGCCGATGGCCGGATCGAGGGTGGCGACGTCGTTCTGGTAGGTGACGACCGCTTCGCCGCCATGCTGAGGCTCGGCGGCCAGCAGGTTGCCGGCGAACAGGGTGGCGGCGATGGCCAGGGAAAGTGCCTTGCGTTTCATGTGCTGCAGCCTCTCTTCTCGTTCAAAAGGACGCCCGCCAAACGAGGCAGACGGAAGTAACTCAGTGCTTCTTCACATCGATTCGCGGGTCGACCAGCGGGATCATCAGGTCGGCCAGCAGGTTGCCGAGGACGATGGCCACCGCGGACACGGTGGTCACGCCGACGATCACCGGGATGTCCACCTGCTGGATCGCCTGCCAGGCGAGCTGGCCGATGCCCGGCCAGCCGAACACCGACTCGACCACCACCAGCCCGCCCATGAAGATGCCGATGTCGATGCCGACCATCGGGATCACCGGCACGATGGCGTTCGGCAGCACATGGCGGAACACCACGCGCACCCGGCTCAGGCCCTTGGCCCGCGCGGTGCGGATGAAGTCCTGGTGGAGCACCTCGATCATCGAGGAGCGCACCATCCGCGAGTACCAGCCGCTGCCGAGGATGCCCAGGGTCAGCGCCGGCAGCAGGATGTGACGGAACTCGCCGTAGCCGCCCATGGGGAACCAGTCCAGGCGCACGGCGAAGAAGTAGAGAAACAGCATCGCCGCGATGAACTGGGGCGAGGACACGCCGACGAAGGAAAAGGCCATCAGTAGGCGGTCGATGAAGCTGTCGCGCCTGAGCGCGGCGACGATGCCCAGGCCGATGCCGATCAGCAGTTCGAAGGCGATGCCCAGGCCCATCAGTTGCAGCGAGGGCACCAGCCGCGCGCCGATCAGCTCGGAAACCTGCGAGCGCTGGATGAACGAGCGCCCGAGGTCGCCGTGCAGCAGGCCTTTGAGGTACTGGAAGTACTGCTGGTAGAACGGCAGGTCGAGGCCCAGCTGGTGACGGATGTTGGCGACGATCTCCGGCGTGGCGCTGCGCCCGGCGATCTGCCTCGCTGGGTCGGCCGGCAGCATGAACAGCAGCAGGTAAGTGATCAGCGTGACGCCGAGCAGGATCAGGATCGAATAGACGACGCGGCGGGCGACGAAGGCGAACATCAGCTTCTCCCCTTGAGGGTCGGGTCGAGGGCATCGCGCAGCGCATCGCCGACCAGGTTGAACGCCAGCGACAACGCGACGATGGCCGCGCCGGGGAACAGCACCAGCCATGGCGCCGAGGTGAAGTAGGTCTGGCTCTCGAAGATGATGTTGCCCCAGCTCGGCGTGGGCGGTTGCACGCCGACGCCGAGGAACGACAGCGTGGCTTCCAGCAGCACGGTGGTGGAAATCCCCAGCGTGGCCCAGACCAGGATGGTCGGCAGCAGATGCGGCAGCAGGTGCGAGAAGAGGATGCGCAGGCGGCTGGCGCCCAGGGTGCGCTCGACCTCGACGAAGTCCCGCGCGGCCAGCGCCACGGTCTCGGAATAGATCACCCGGGCGATCTGCACCCAGTTCACCATGGCGATCACCAGCGCGACGATCCATACGCTGGGTTGGAAGATCGCCGCCAGGGCGATCGCCAGCAGCAGCGCCGGGAAGGCCATCATCAGGTCGGTGAAGCGCATCAGCACGCTGCCCAGCCAGCCGCGGACGAAACCGGCGGTCAGCCCGACCAGGGTGCCGATCAGCACGGCGATGCCGTTCGCCAGCAGGCCGATGAACAGCGAGGTGCGCGCGCCGTAGAGCAGCCGCGAAAGCAGGTCGCGCCCGAGCAGGTCGGTGCCCATGCGGTAGGTGGCGTCCGGCGGCAGCGGCGCGCCTTCCAGCGACAGACCCTCGATGAACTGTTCGGACGGGTCGAAGGGCGCAGCCCAGGGGGCGAAGATCGCCAGCAGCACCACGGCGACGATAAACAGCAGCGAGATCGCCACCGACGGCCGTCGCAGCAGGGTTTTCAGCGTACTCATGAACGCCCCTCGTGGCGGTTAGCAATGGCGGCGCCGACCAGCTCGGCGCAGATGTCCTCGAGGCTGCGATTGAGCTCCATGGACAGCTTGCGGAGGTGCTCGTAGGCGCGGTTCTCGTCCAGCTCCCCCTCGACCATCAGCCGCGCCAGGGCCTGCGCCACCAGGCGCCGGCTGGCCACTTTCTCGGCCAGCGAACGGCTGCGCTGCTGTTCGGCGGCAAGGCGCTGGCGCAGCCCGATGGCCATCATCAGCGTGGTGTACACCGAGCCCTGGGTGATCGGCTTGTTGAGCATCGCCGTGGCGCCCAGCTCCAGCGCGCGCTGGATCTGCGACAGCGTCTCGTGCTGGGTCAGGGCGATGATCGGCAGGCCGGCGGCGTTGGCCTGCTCGACGATGCGCGGGCTGGCGAAGTGGTCCAGCTCGACCACCAGCGCGAGGACCTGCTCCAGCGCCTGCGGCGCGTCGGCCTGCAGTGCCTGCGAGGCGATGCCCAGACGCTGCAGGCTCTTCTGCAGCGCGGCCAGGCTGCGTTCGTCGCAATCCACCAGCAGCAGGCTCGCGCTGCCGAATGACGGGCGTTTGCTCAGGCTCATCGGATGATCCTCAGGTGCGGGCGCAGCGCCGTGCCGGGCGCTGCGCGAAACGGTTCGAGATCGGTCGCGGTGAGGTACGGATCGGCCTCCTGCATCAGGGTTTCGGCCTCCAGGACGGAGAAACGTTTGCCCTTGAGTTCGGCGATGTAGCTGGGCAGGCAGGCATGGTTGTTCTGCGCGGCGATCCGCAGCTCGCCGAGAATGGTCGCCACCGGCGCCGCGTAGAGCGCCTGACAGACCGCCTCCGGGGTGTCGTCGCCGCTGCGCTGGCAGGCCTCGGCGAAGAGGTGCACGGCGGCGTAGGCGCAGGCGTAGTAGTGCGAATACGGGTGCAGCCCGTGCAAACGGCGCTGGCGCTGGCTGAAGGCCGGGTCGACCTCCTCGAAGAACGGTCCGCAGGAGAGCAGCCGCAGCGCGCGCATCTCGCCGACCCCGACCAGCTCGCCCTCGGTGAGGTTGCAGCTCAGCACCGGCAGGTTCAGGCCGCGGGCCAGGCAGGCGGCGTCCAGCTGGCGGAGGAAGGCGTGCGACGAGTCGCCGACCAGGTTGTTGAGGATGAACGCCGGCGGCGCCTGCAGCAGCGCCTCGACCACCTCGGCGAAGTGGGTTTCGCCCAGGTGGAAGTACTTCTCGCCCAGCACCTCGCCCTGCGCCACGCCGAGCACTTCGCGGGCGATGCGGTTGCTCTCCCAGCCCCACACGTAGTTCGAGCCGATCAGGTAGGCCTGCCTGCCGAACGCCTGCAACGCGTGGCGCAGCAACGGGATCAGCGTCTGGTTCGGGCAACCGCCGAGGTAGAGGACGTTCTCGCTGCTCTCGAAGCCTTCGTAGGGGCACGGGTACCAGAGCAGCGTGCCACGCTGTTCGAGGTCGGGAATCAGCTCCTTGCGACTGGCCGAGGTGATCGGCCCGAACACATGGCGGAGGCCTTCGCGATGCAGTTCGCCGAGCGCCTCGGCGTAGCGCTCCAGGCGTCCCTCGGGGTTGAGATGGCGCAGGCGCAGGTCGAAATCAAACGCCTGGCTCCGGTTGATCTCGTCGACCGCGTGTTCGATTCCCGCCAGGGCGTTCCGCCCCATGTGCCGGTAGGTGCCGCTGGTGGACAACAGGGCGCCGAAGGTCACTGTGCCGCGCATGTTTCGCTCCGCAAAAAAAAACCTGAACGACCGTCGGGGGACAGTCGTTCAGGCTTCGTTACCTGTGCGCATCGAGGCGCTTGTGGGTTAAAGGCTGACAGGCCGGAGGCCCTGCTTTGCGATCACTATAGAAAGATACTAGAAAGATACGTGCCAGGTTGTCACACCCGGCGTGATTCCTGGCGTTGGCCGTCGGCAACGGTGCGCCAGCACCGCCAGCCTGCACCAGTATGGCGCAGCGACCCGGGCGATGCGCCGTCAGGAGGCGCCGATCAATAGAAACGCAGCAGCGGCAACAGCAGCGCGATGAGGATGCCCACCAGGCTCATCGCCAACGCGGAGAAGGCGCCGCACTCCTCGCCCTCCTCCAGCGCTCGGGCGGTGCCGATGGCGTGGGCGTTGATGCCGTAGCTCAGGCCGCGCGCGGCCGGGTGATCGACGCCCGCCCAGCGCAGCAGCGTCGGCCCCAGCGCGGTGCCGACGACGCCGGTGAGCATCACCAGCACCGCCGCCAGCGAGGCGTTGCCGCCCAGTTGCTCGGCCACCAGCATGGCGATCGGCATGGTCGCCGAACGCGGCGCCAGGCTCATCATCACCGACAGGTCGGCGCCCAGCAGCCAGGCGATCGCCAGCGTCAGCGCCACCGTCAGGCTGCCGCCGACCAGCACGGTGATCAGGATCGGCCAGAACAACAGGCGGATGCGCCGCAGGTTGCGATACAGCGGCACCGCCAGGGCCACCGTCGCCGGGCCGACAAGAATCGCCAGCGGCGCGGCGCCGGCACGGTAGTCGGCATAGTCGATGCCGCAGGCCAGCAACGCGCCGACCACCAGGATCACCGAGACCATCACCGGCTGCAGCACCAGCCAGCCGCTGCGCCGGTACAGCGCGTGGGCCAGCTGGAAGGCGATCAGGGTCAGCACCAGGGAGAACAGCGGATGGCCGATCACCGCGCGGCTGGCGGCGTACCAGTCGACGGCGCTCATCGCGATTCCTCGCGCTGCTCCAGGCGCCGCGTCAGGCGCTGCATCAGCCAGCCGCAGAACGGCACCGTGATCAGCAGCGAGATCACCAGCGCCGCCGAGATCGCCAGCAGGTTGCCGAGCAGCACGCTGCCGCTGTCGACGATTCCCGCCGCGGCCGGCACCAGCAGCAACGGCAGGTACAGCAGCAGCCCGCTGGCCGCCTGGTTCAGCGGCTCGCCCACCTCGCCGCGCAGCAACAGCAGGGCGAACAGCAGCAACATGCCGATGATCGGCCCCGGCAGCGCCGGTAACAGCAGGGCGTTCAACGCACTGCCGAGCAGTTGCAGCAGCACCAGCCAGGTCAGGCCTCTTAGCAGCATGGGCAATCCTCAATCACGGCGGCGGAACAGCGGCCGGGGTTCGATGGCGGAGCGGCCGTAGAGCACGCTCATCCCGGCCAGTCCCTTGAGTGCATCCTGCGCCGACTTGTCCTCGCGCACGGCGAAGGCGTCGAAACCGCACTGGCGCATGTGCGCGAGCTGGTCGCGCAGCACATCGCCGATCGCGCGCAGTTCGCCGCTCCAGCCCAGGCGCGTGCGCAACAGGTACGCCTGACTGTAGCCGCGTCCGTCGCGGAAGCTGGGGAAGTCTATGGCGATCAGCGGCAGCACCGCCAGCCAGGGCTGCAGCACCTCGACCTCGTCGTCGGGCGCCAGCCACAGGCCCTGCAGGCTGAAGCGCTCGCCCCGCAGCACCGCCTCGTCCTGCGCCGCGCGCCAGTCGGCCAGCGGCAGGATCAGCCGCCCGGAAGGCCACGTCGCCGGGATTTCGCGCAGCAGTTGCCAGGGATCGTCGTCGCTCACGCGGGGCTGGCCCTCGACCAGCCGGATCAGGTTGTTCATGCCGGCACCGCCCGTTGCCGGTAGACGCATTCCTTGAACGGCTCCAGACCGATGCGCTCCAGGGTATCGACGAAGCGCTCTTCGCTCTCGCGGTAGGCGAGGTAGGTGCCGACCACCTTCTCGATCACCTCGGGAATGTCCGCCGCGTCAAACGACGGGCCGATCACCTTGCCCAGCGCGGCCTCCCGGCCCTGGGCGCCGCCGAGGGTGACCTGGTACCACTCGCTGCCGTTCTTGTCGACGCCGAGGATGCCGATGTTGCCGATGTGGTGGTGGCCGCAGGCGTTCATGCAGCCGGAGATGTTCAGGCTGATCTCGCCGATGTCGTGCAGGTAGTCGAGGTCCTCGAAACGCTTCTGGATCGCCTGCGCCACCGGGATCGACTTGGCGTTGGCCAACGAGCAGTAGTCGCCGCCCGGACAGGCGATCACGTCGCTGAGCAGGCCGACGTTGGGCGTCGCCAGGCCCGCTTCGCGCGCCAGCAGCCAGAGGGCGTGCAGGTCGCGCTTGCGCACGTCGGGCAACACCAGGTTCTGCTCGTGGGCGATGCGGATTTCCGCGAAGCCGAAGCGCTCCGACCAGTCCGCCACGGCCTCCATCTGCGCCGCGTAGACATCCCCCGGTGGCGCCGCCGCGCCGGGCTTGGTCGACAGCACCACGGACGCGTAACCCGGCACCTTGTGCGGGCGGACGTTGTGCTCGACCCAGCGGGCGAACGCCGGATCGCTCGCCAGTTGCGTGCCGAAGGCCAGATCGACGCCGCCCAGCGGCTGGTACTCCGGCGTGCGGAACGAGCGCGCGACGCGCTGGTATTCGGCGTCGGTCAGCTCGGCCGGGCCGTCCTTGATCTGCTGCCACTCGCGCTCGACTTCCTCGGCGAACGCCTCGATGCCCAGCGCTTTGACCAGGATCTTGATCCGCGCCTTGTACTTGTTGTCGCGCCGGCCGTGGCGGTTGTAGACCCGCAGCACGGCTTCGACATAGGACAGCAGGTGGCGCCAGGGCAGCGCCTCGCGAATCGGCTGGCTGAGGATCGGGGTGCGCCCGAGGCCGCCGCCGACCATCACCCGCAGGAGCATTTCGCCGTCGGCACCGCGATAGACGTAGAAGCCGATGTCGTGCATGCGGATCGCCGCGCGATCCTCCAGCGACGAGCACAGGGCGATCTTGAACTTGCGCGGCAGGAAGAGGAATTCGGGGTTCACCGTCGACCACTGGCGAAGGATTTCCGCCAGCGGGCGCGGGTCGATGATCTCGTCGGCGGCGACGCCGGCGAAAGCCTCGGTGGTGATGTTGCGCACGCAGTTGCCGGAGGTCTGGATGGCGTGCATGTCGACTTCGGCGAGGTGCTGCAGGATGTCCGGCGTCTGCGCCAGCTCGATCCAGTTGAACTGGATGTTCTGCCGCGTGGTGAAGTGCCCGTAGCCACGGTCGTAACGCCGGGCGATCAGCGCCAGCGTGCGCAACTGCGTGGCCGACAGCGTGCCGTAGGGAATCGCCACGCGCAGCATGTAGGCATGCTTCTGCAGGTACAGGCCGTTCTGCAGGCGCAGCGGAAGGAACTCCTCCTCGCTCAGCTCGCCCTCGAGTCGGCGCGCCACCTGGTCGCGAAACTGCGCCACGCGTTCGTGGACCAGCGCCCGGTCATAGTCGTCGTACAGGTACATCCTGAGCATCCTCGCTGCACGCACCACACGCGACGCCGGCAGAACGGCTGCGCGGCCTCGGGCGGTGGGAACGTGACTATGCCTGCGCCGGCGAACGATAAAACAGCGGCAGATAAACCTGAAAAAAGCGGATCAGATGAAAAATGACAGTGCCACTCTGATGAGCAGACTCGATTTGACGATCCATCCCGGCAGCGACTTTCGCCCAATCATCTGATCCGTATTTCGATGATTTATCTGAGTCTGTTTAGTCAGCCGCGATCTTTCTACATTGGCGCCCCATCGGCCCCGAGAGGCCAGCTCGCAGAAAGGTCCCGCCATGCATGCCGCCACATCCGCCCCACAGGCTTACAACTACAGGGTCGTCCGCCAGTTCGCGGTGGCGACCGTCGTCTGGGGCGTGCTCGGCATGGCGCTGGGCGTTTTCATCGCCTCGCAGCTGGTCTGGCCGGAGCTGAACTTCGACACGCCATGGCTGAGCTTCGGCCGCCTGCGCCCGCTGCACACCAGCCTGGTGATCTTCGGCTTCGCCGGCAGCGCGCAGTTCGCTGCGAGCTACTACGCAGTACAGCGCACCTGCCAGGTGCGGCTGTTTTCCGACGGCCTGGCGAGCTTCACCTTCTGGGGCTGGCAGGCGGTGATCGTGATCCTGCTGGTCACGCTGCCGCAGGGCCTGACCACCACCAAGGAATACGCGGAAATCGAGTTCACCGGCGCGGTGTGGATGGCCATCGTCTGGGTCGCCTACGCGGTGGTCTTCTTCACCACCCTGGTGCGCCGCACCACGCCGCACCTGTACGTCGGCAACTGGTTCTTCGGCGCCTTCATCCTGGTCATCGCGATGCTGCACATCGTTAACCACGCGGCGATTCCGGTGAGCGCGTTCAAGTCCTACTCGCTCTACGCCGGCGCCACCGACGCGATGGTGCAGTGGTGGTACGGGCACAACGCGGTGGGGTTCTTCCTCACCACCGGTTTCCTCGGGATGATGTACTACTTCGTCCCCAAGCAGACCGGCCGCCCTGTGTACTCGTACCGGCTGTCCATCGTGCATTTCTGGGCGCTGATCAGCCTGTACATCTGGGCCGGCCCGCACCACCTTCACTACACCGCGTTGCCGGACTGGGCGCAGAGCCTGGGCATGGCGATGTCGATCATCCTCCTGGCGCCGAGCTGGGGCGGCATGATCAACGGGATGATGACGCTCTCCGGCTCCTGGCATAAGTTGCGCACCGACCCGATCCTGCGCTTCCTCGTGGTCTCGCTGGCGTTCTACGGGATGTCCACCTTCGAGGGTCCGATGATGGCGATCAAGACCGTCAACGCCCTCTCCCACTACACCGACTGGACCATCGGTCACGTGCATGCCGGCGCGCTCGGCTGGGTGGCGATGATCACCTTCGGCTCGCTGTATCACCTGATCCCGCGGGTCTACGGCCGCGTCGGCATGCACAGCACGGCGCTGATCAACCTGCACTTCTGGCTGGCCACCATCGGCACGGTGCTCTACATCGCTTCGATGTGGGTCAACGGCATCACCCAGGGCCTGATGTGGCGCGCGGTGAACGAGGACGGCACCCTCACCTACTCCTTCGTCGAGGCGCTGCAGGCCAGCCATCCGGGCTTCATCGTGCGCATGGCCGGCGGGCTGTTCTTCCTCAGTGGCATGCTGCTGATGGCCTATAACGTCTGGCGTACCGTGCGCGGCGCATCGCCCGAGCGGGTCGACGCCTTCGCCCATTCGGCCTGAGGAGCAACCATGACGGAATGGCTGTGGAGCCTGGCGGTACTGACGCTGTTCTACCTGGCGGTGCAGCTCAGCCTGCGCGGCCGCAGCGCCGAAGACATCGACGAGGCGACGCAGCTGCCGTTCGCCGATGATCCATACCTGCAACAGCGCATGCGCTGGCAGGCCAGCCGCGAACGCGAACACGGGAAAGAGCGCAGGTAACGAAGCGCCTGGCTCACGAGGCCGGCGCGAGAAGAAAGGAGTTTGCGCAAGGCAGAAACGAAAAAAGCGGCCAATGGCCGCTTTCTCGTAGCTTCAAGGTGTTCAGTGGGCCTTGAAGCGAATATGGCGCAGCGGACGGGACTCGAACCCGCGACCCCCGGCGTGACAGGCCGGTATTCTAACCGACTGAACTACCGCTGCGCATTACCTCGAGTGGTGGGTGATGACGGGATCGAACCGCCGACCCTCTGCTTGTAAGGCAGATGCTCTCCCAGCTGAGCTAATCACCCTTGCTCTCGAAGTGGGGCGCATTCTAGAGAGGCATCCCTACCTTGGCAAGTCCTTTCAGTAATTTTTTTTTGCTTCTTTTCCAATGGCTTAGCAAAACGGCCGGCGACGGGCGAGTTTCCTCCCTGGAGCTCTTCACCCGGCGTTCGGCGCGCCGGCTGCCACCGGGGATTTCCCCGGAACCGGCAGGCGGACAATCACCTTTGTGCTTGGCCTGAACCGCGCGGAACGGAATAATGGGCGTTTTGCGTCTGGAGAGACTCCCTGCCATGTGGTTCCGCAACCTGCTCGTCTATCGCCTCACCCAGGACATTCCCCTCGACGCCGAAACCCTGGAAACCGCCCTCGCGGAAAAACTCGCACGCCCCTGCGCCAGCCAGGAAATCGCCACCTACGGTTTCATCCCGCCGTTCGGCAAGGGCGATGACGCGCCGCTGGTCCACGTCAGCCAGGACTTCCTGCTGGTCGCCGCACGCAAGGAAGAGCGCATCCTGCCGGGCTCGGTGGTCAAGGACGCGCTGAAGGACAAGGTCGACGAGATCGAAGCCGAGCAGATGCGCAAGGTCTACAAAAAGGAACGCGACCAGATCAAGGACGAGATCGTCCAGGCCTTCCTGCCGCGCGCCTTCATCCGCAAATCCGCCACCTTCGCCGCCATCGCGCCCAAGCAGGGCCTGATCCTGGTGGACGCCGCCAGCCCGAAACGCGCCGAAGACCTGCTCTCCACGCTGCGCGAAGTGCTCGGCTCGCTGCCGCTGCGCCCGCTGAGCGTGAAGGTTGCACCGACCGCCACCATGACCGAATGGGTAAAGACCCAGGAAGCCGCCACCGACTTCTACGTGCTCGACGAGTGCGAGCTGCGCGACACCGAGGAAGACGGCGGCGTGGTGCGCTGCAAGCGCCAGGACCTGACCAGCGACGAAATCCAGCTGCACCTGTCCTCCGGCAAGCTGGTGACCCAGCTGTCCCTGGCCTGGCAGGACAAGCTGTCGTTCGTCCTCGACGACAAGATGGTGATCAAACGCCTGCGCTTCGAAGCCTTGCTGCAGGATCAGGCCGAACAGGACGGTGGCGACGAAGCCCTCGGCCAGCTCGACGCCAGCTTCACCCTGATGATGCTGACCCTGGTGGATTTCCTGCCGCAGCTGTTCGAAGCCCTCGGCGGCGAAGAACTGCCCCAGGCGGTCTGATCCACGTCACGCCGGGCGCCCAGCGCCCGGTAGCGGCTCGCTATAACAAGAACGTCCCGAGGTTTCTTCCGCATGCGCGCCCTTGCCGCCCTCAGCCGCTTCGTCGGCAACAGCTTCGCCCTCTGGGTGCTGGCGTTCGCCCTGCTGGCGTTCTTCTTCCCGGGTGCCTTCAAGCCGCTCGCGGTGGCCATCGTGCCGCTGCTCGGGCTGGTGATGTTCGGCATGGGCCTGACGCTAAAGGCCGCGGACTTCGCCGAGGTCGTGCGCCACCCGTGGCGCGTGCTGCTCGGCGTGGTGGCGCATTTCGTGATCATGCCGGGCATGGCCTGGCTGCTCTGCGCGCTGCTGCAGCTGCCGGCGGAAATCGCCGTCGGGGTGATCCTGGTCGGCTGCTGCCCGAGCGGTACGGCATCCAACGTGATGACCTGGTTGTCGCGCGGCGACCTGGCGCTGTCGGTGGCGATCGCCGCCGTCACCACCCTGCTCGCCCCGCTGCTGACGCCGGCGCTGATCTGGCTGCTGGCCTCGGCCTGGCTGCCGGTGTCCTTCGCCGCGCTGTTCTGGTCGATCCTGCAGGTGGTGCTGCTGCCGATCGCCCTCGGGGTGATCGCCCAGCGCCTGCTCGGCCGGCGCGTGCAGCGGGTCGAGGAGGTGCTGCCGCTGATTTCGGTGGTCAGCATCGTGATCATCGTCGCCGCCGTGGTCGCCGCCAGCCAGGCGAAGATCGCCGAATCCGGCCTGCTGATCATGGCCGTGGTGATCCTCCACAACGGCTTCGGCTTCCTCCTCGGCTACTTCACCGCGCGCCTGTTCGGCCTGCCATTGGCGCAGCGCAAGTCGCTGGCGCTGGAAGTCGGCATGCAGAACTCCGGCCTCGGCGCGGCCCTGGCCAGCGCGCATTTCTCGCCCCTGGCGGCGGTACCCAGCGCGCTGTTCAGCGTCTGGCACAACATGTCCGGCGCACTGCTCTCGACCTGGTTCCGGCGCATGCCGGAAGACGCCGAAAAGCGCTGATCGCCAGGCGCAAGGCTTGGGTACTCGACTCCGCCTGGTGGGTTATGCGGGCGATGATTCGAGGTAAGCCCTCGGCTCCGCCGGTGCCGCTAACCCACCCTACGTTTTCGCGTTCATCCGCAAGAATGTCTGGAACCGCTACAGAGCCGTAGGGTGGGCTTCAGCCCACCGCCGCCCTCAGGCATCGGCGCATCGCGTGGGCTAAAGCCCGCCCTACGCATCCGCACTCATCCGCAAAGAATCCTTCAGCCCAGCGCTCCGCTGGCGCGCAGCGCCTCGATTTCCTGCGCCGCGTAGCCCAGCTCGCGCAACACCTCGTCGGTATGCGCTCCGAGCGCCGCACCGATATGGCGTGGCTCGGGCAGACCGGCGGAAAACCTGATCGGGCAGCCGATCTGCCGCTGCGCCGGCCCGCCCTCGCGCGGCACCTCGACCACCAGCTCGCGCGCCTTGATCTGCGGATGCTCGACGGCCTCGGAGAGTGGCAGCACCGGCTCGACGCAGGCATCGACGGCGGCGAACAGCGCGCTGCACTCGGCGAAGTCGCGGCGCTCGATCTCGATGGCTATCTCGCGTTTCAGCGCCCGCTGCACGTCGGGGTCCGGGGCCAGGCCGCGCGGCGCCAGCTCCGGCCGGCCGAGCGCTGCGCAGAAGGCCTGCATGAATGCCGGCTCGAGGCTGCCGACGGAAAACCAGCGGCCATCGCGGGTGCGGTAGTGGTCATAGAAACTGCCGCCGTTCAGCGCCTGGCTTTCCAGCCCCGGCTCGACGCCGCAGGCGAGATAGCCGGCGCCGGCCATGCCATTCAGGGCGAATGCGCAGTCGGTCATGCTGATGTCGACCTGCTGCCCTTCCCCGCTGTGCTGGCGCTGGATCACCGCGGCGAGCAGCCCCAGTGCGCCATGCAGCGAACCGCCGGCGAGGTCTGCGACCTGCATGCCCAGCGGCAGCGGGCCGCTGTCGGCGCGTCCGGTGTAGCTGGCGAGGCCGGACAGCGCCAGGTAGTTGATGTCGTGCCCGGCGCGCTCGCGGTACGGCCCGGTCTGCCCGTAGCCGGTGATCGAGACATAGATCAGCGCCGGATTCACCGCCTTCAGCGCGGCGTAGCCGACGCCCAGGCGATCCATCACCCCAGGGCGGAACTGCTCGAGGACGATGTCGTAGTCCAGCACCAGGCGCTTGACCAGTTCCACCGCCTCCGGCCGCTTGAGGTCGAGGCCAATGCTGCGCTTGTTGCGGTTGAGGTAGGCGTGGCTGGCCGAAGTGTCGCCATCGTGCGGCGGCAACGCGCGAACCAGGTCCAGCCGCCCGGGCGATTCCACGCGCAGCACCTCGGCGCCCATGTCGGCCAGCAGCAACGAGGCGAACGGCCCCGGCAGAAGGGTGGAGAAATCGAGGATCTTCAGTGACGACAGCGGTCCTTTCATCCTGGCTCCATTTTCTTGTTGGTCTGCCTGCAGCGTAAGGGTGGCGGGCGATGCGCTCAATGACGCCAGCGCTCGAGCCGATTGACGCAATCCGCCAGGCGAAAAAAAGCCCGCCAGGCGGCGGGCTTTTCATTGAGCAGCGCTCGAAAGATACGCGACTCAGACCTGCAGTGCCTTGCTCTGGTCGGGCGTTTCGCCCAGCAGCTCGTCCGGGGTGCCGCGACCGTGCAGCTCGTCGTCCAGGGCTTTCTCGTCCAGCTGCTTGCACCACTTGGCGACGACGATGGTCGCCACGCCATTGCCGACCAGGTTGGTGAGCGCGCGGGCTTCGGACATGAAGCGGTCGATACCGAGGATCAGCGCCAGGCCTGCAACCGGCAGATGACCGACGGCGGACAGGGTGGCGGCGAGCACGATGAAGCCGCTACCGGTGACGCCGGCGGCGCCCTTGGAGGCGATCAGCAGCACGATCAGCAGAGTGATCTGGTGGCTGATATCCATCGGCGTGTCGGTGGCCTGGGCGATGAACACCGCGGCCATGGTCAGGTAGATGGAGGTGCCGTCGAGGTTGAACGAGTAACCGGTGGGGATCACCAGGCCGACCACGGACTTGTTGGCGCCGAGTTTTTCCATCTTGGCGATCATGCGCGGCAGCGCCGATTCCGAGGAGGAGGTACCCAGCACGATCATCAGCTCTTCACGGATGTACTTGATGAACTTGATGATGCTGAAACCATGGGCGCGGGCAATGGCGCCCAGCACCACCAGCACGAAGAGCAGGCAGGTGATGTAGAAGCAGGCCATCAGCTGACCCAGCTGCACCAGCGAACCGACGCCGTACTTGCCGATGGTGAAGGCCATGGCGCCGAAGGCACCGATGGGCGCGACCTTCATGATCACGTTGATGATGTTGAAGAAGATGTGCGAGATGCGCTCGATGAAGTCGAACACCGGACGGCCGCGCTCGCCCAGGCGATGCAGGGCGTAGCCGAAGAGTACGGAGAAGAACAGCACCTGGAGGATGTCGCCGTTGGCGAAGGCGCCGACCACGGTCCCCGGAATCACGTTCATCAGGAAGTCGATGGTGCTCTGCTTCTCGCCGGCAGCGGCGTAGGCCGCGATACCCGAGGTGTCCAGCGAGGCCGGATCGACGTGCATGCCGACGCCGGGCTGGGCGACGTTGACCACGACCAGACCGATGATCAGGGCGATGGTGGAAACGATCTCGAAGTACAGCAGCGCCATGCCGCCGGTCTTGCCGACCGCTTTCATGCTCTGCATGCCGGCGATGCCGGTGACCACGGTGCAGAAGATGATGGGGGCGATGATCATTTTGATCAGTTTCACGAATCCGTCGCCCAGCGGCTTCATCGCCGCGCCGGTCTGCGGATAGAAGTGGCCGAGCAGAATGCCGATGGCGATTGCCACCAGGACCTGGACATAGAGACTTTTGTAGAAGGGCTGACGAGTCATGGAAGGTTCCCGGGCGTCGCACTGCCTGGAGCAGCGCACACCTCTGACTGAGGTTTTATGATTGTTGGCCCCGGGCGCGCCGGGTGTCAGCCTTATCGCAAGCGCTGTGCCAATTCCTCATCAAGCTTTTTTCCATTGAAATTCAACGACTTAAGAAACAATAACTGCCGCCTGCGCGTTTGGAGATGGCGGAAACCCGCCCTTTGCCTGGCGACAACCCGCCCGGATGGCGGCTTTTCGCCACTCGCCCTCGCCAGGCCGCCACGCTTGTGAGGCATCCGGTCGCGCTCTACCATCGGCGCGCACCGGAACGAGGGAAGCGCCTTGCGCGAACGCACGATTTCCAATCATTTCGTCCGCGCGGCGCTGCGTGGGGTGGAACGCCGCGGCCTGGCGCCCGACGCCCTCCTGCTCGGCGCCGGCATCCCGCCGGCGCTGCTCAAACAGCCGCGTGCGCGCATCGCGCCGGAGCAGTTCGCCCGCCTGGTGCAGTTGCTCTGGGAAGTGCTCGACGACGAATACCTCGGCCTCGGCAACCAGCCGAGCAAGCGCGGCACCTTCGCCATGATGGGCCACGCCATCATCCATTGCCGCAACCTGGAAAAGGCCCTGCAGCGCGGCGCCCTCTTCTATGGCCTGTTCCCCGGCGCGCCGGGCATCCGTCTGCAGCGCGAGGGCGAGCAGGTTCGCCTGTCGGTGGACGCCATCGGCGACTGGGACGCCGAGCACTTCCTGCTGGAAAGCCTGCTGGTGATCTGGCATCGCCTGAGCAGTTGGCTGATCGGCCAGCGCATCCGCCTCGATGAAGTGACCTTCAGCTATCCGGGGCCCGCGCACCACGCCGAGTACGACCTGCTGTTCCCCTGCCCGCATCGTTTCGAGGCGGCCGCCAACAGTCTGCTGTTCAACGCCCGCTACCTGGCCATGCCGCTGCTGCAGGACGAGCGCACGCTCAAGCGCTTTCTCCTGCATTCGCCGGCCGACCTGCTGGCCAGGCCGGATGGCGGCGACAGCCTGACCAGCCGCATCCGCCGCCTGCTCGGCCGCGAGTGCGAACACTGGCCGGACCTCGACAGCATCGCCCGCCAGTTGCACATGAGCCCGCAGACGCTGCGCCGCCACCTGCACGAGGAAGGCACCAGCTTCCAGGAACTCAAGGACCACTTGCGCCGCGACCTGGCGATCTACCAGTTGGGCAGCGATCTGCCGATCCAGCGCATCGCCGAGCGCCTGGGCTTTTCCGAGCCGTCGGCGTTCCATCGCGCGTTCAAGAAGTGGACCGGCCTTACCCCGGGCGCCTACCGCGCGCAGGAAAGCTGAGCCGTCGCCAGCCGCCTCGCTTCACAGGCGCGGCATTTCGACCTAGGCTTGGGCGCTCGACAACCAAGGAACCTGCCATGCGCACTTGCCTGCTCGGCCTGCTGATGCTCTTCAGCGGCCTCTCGTTCGCCGCCATCAAGACCCAGGAAATCCCCTACGAAAGCGCCGACGGCACCAAGCTCATCGGCTACTTCGCCTATGACGATGCCATCGAAGGCCCGCGCCCCGGCGTGATGGTGGTTCACGAATGGTGGGGGCTGAACGACTACGCCAAGCGCCGCGCACGCGATCTCGCCGGCCTCGGCTACGCCGCCCTGGCCATCGACATGTATGGCGGCGGCAAGAACACCGAGCATCCCAAGGACGCCCTCGCCTTCATGCAGGCGGCCACCGCGGATGCCGCGGCGAGCAAGGCGCGCTTCCTCGCCGGCCTCGACCTGATCAAGGCGCAGCCGCAGACGGATGCCAAACAGATCGCCGCGATCGGCTACTGCTTCGGCGGCAAGGTGGTGCTGGACATGGCCCGCCAGGGCGTCCCGCTGCTCGGCGTGGTGAGCTTCCACGGCGCCCTGGTGCCGGCCGTCCCGGCGACCAAGGGCAGCATCAAGGCGCGCATCCTGGTCGAGCACGGCGAGGCCGACAGCATGGTCACGCCCGAGCAGGTCGCCGCGTTCAAGGAAGAGATGGACGACGCCGACGCCGATTACGATTTCGTCAGCCTGCCCGGCGCCAAGCACGGCTTCACCAACCCCGATGCGGACCGCCTGAGCCATGGCGAGCACGGCGGGCCGGACATCGGCTATCAGAAGGAAGCCGACGAGAATTCCTGGGCCGACATGAAATCCTTCCTCAAGGGGGTGTTCAATTAGCCGCCGCGCCACCACCGGCCCGCGCCCGCCGCGGGCGCGGTTTTCGCAAACAGGTCGCCGCCGGCACCAGGCTGCGGCAGAATAGCCGCATGACTTCCTACTCCCCCCGGCTTCCCGCCTGCTGCCCGACACTGACCGCCGACTGGCCGTTTCCCACCGTGCTGCCCGGCCTTTCGCTGGTGAAGGCCGCGTTCGATGCCGAGCGGCTCGAACTCGCCGACTTCGCCCGCTGCGGCATTGTCCCGCCCTCGAACATCCTCGGCGCCATCGCCAAGCGCAAGGCCGAGTTCCTCGCCGGGCGCCTGTGCGCGCGCGAAGCGCTGGCGCATATGCGCGGCCGCGCGGAAACGCCGAGGGTGGCCGAGGACGGCGCGCCGCAGTGGCCAGCCGGCATCTGCGGTTCGATCACCCACAGCAAGGGCTGGGCCGCCGCTATCGTCGGTGAAAGCCAGCGCTGGCGAGGCCTTGGCCTGGACGCCGAAGTGCCGCTCACCGACGTGCGCGCGCAGCGCCTGTGCAGCGAAATCCTCACCGAAGCCGAGCAGCAGCGCCTGGCCCCCGGCGACTGCTCCCTCGCGGTGACGCTGACCTTCTCGCTCAAGGAATGCCTGTACAAGGCGCTCTATCCGCTGGTGCACAAGAACTTCTATTTCCAGGATGCCGAAGTGCTGCGCTGGGACGAGCAGGGCCATGCGCGCCTGCGCTTGCTCAAGACGCTCTCGCCGGAATGGCACGTTGGCGTCGAACTGGACGGCCAGTTCACCCTGGTCGACGAGCGCCTGCTCAGCCTGGTGGCCGTCGAAGCCTGACCTCGCGCGCTACGGCGTGCGCTCCTCCTGCTCCTGGCGCAACGGCCAGACCAGGCTGAAACAGGCGCCGCCGAGGCTTTCGCTGCGACCGATCTGGGCGCGGCCGGCGTGCCAGTAGATGATCCTGCGAACGATCGAAAGCCCCAGGCCATGCCCGCCCGACGCACGGGTACGGCTGTCGTCGAGGCGCAGGAAGGGCGTGAAGATGCGCTCCCAGGCGTCCTCGGGAACGCCGGGGCCGTCGTCCTCCACATCTATACGGCAACGCCGCGGCCCCGCCCTGAAACTCACCCGCACCCGAGACTCGGCGTGGCGCAGGGCGTTGGTCACCAGGTTCTGCAAGGCGCGGTGCAGATAGCGCGCCTCGGCCTCCACCCGCACGCCCACCGCGCTGGGCGCGTCGCGCTCCAGCCGCACCCCGGGGCGCAGCGGAGCCAGCTCGCCGATCACCTGGTCGAGCAACGCATCGATGTCCAGCAGCTGGAAATTCAGCGCCGGCGAACCCTGCTCCAGGCGCGCGTAGGTGAGCATCTCGTCCACCAGGCGGTCGAGGTCCTGGATATCGCCGTCCATGCCGTCCATGTACTTGCGCCGCGCCTGTTCGGTTTCCGCGTCGCCGATCATCTCCAGGCCGAAGCGCAGCCGCGCCACCGGCGTGCGCAGCTCGTGGGACACCGCCCGGACCATCTCGCGCTGCACCGACAGCAGCCGCTGCAGATGTTCCGCCATGCCATTGAACGCCGCGGCCAGGCGCCCCACCGAATCGGCGCCGCCGGCCGGCACGCGCGCCTCCAGGTTGCCGCCGGCGATGCGCGTGGCGGCCGCCTCCAGGCCGCGCAGGCGCTGCTCCAACTGGCGCACCAGCAGGTACACGGCGAGCCCTATCAGACTCAGACCGAGCAGCCCGATCAGCACCAGCAGCTGCGGCGGATAGGGGTTCATCTGGTACAGCGGGCCGATTTCCAGCAACCAGGGCGTGTTGACCATGCCGGCGAACACGCGGATCGAATCGCCGCCTTTGCCCAGCGCCATCACGGTGTCGCCCTCGTCGATCCGGCGACGCTGGTCGGCGTCCAGATCGGCACTGTCCAGCGGGCGCAGGCTGAGGTCGAAACCGAACTGCTTGGCCTGCTTCAGCTCGGCCAGCCGGCTCGGCTGCTCGGCCGGCGGGTAATGCACCAGCTCGTCCATCAGCAGGTAGACGGTGGCGCGCGCCAGTTGCTCGCTGATCTGCCCGACCTCGCTGGTGAGCATCACCCCTTCGGCGTCGCTGATCAGGCTGAAGATCTTCGCCGCGTGCGGCCCGGTCTGCTCCACCAGCACCTGGCCGTGCAGCAGGCGGGCACGCTCGCGGCTGTCCAGCGAGGTGTCGAGCAGCGGCTGGATTTCCAGCGGAATGCCCAGCAGGCGCCCCCACAACGCGGTGGAACGGCGGCGCTCGACGTCGCTCATCGGCGCCAGGTTGTCGGCCATCAGGCGGAAGGTGCCGCGCGCGAGGTTCTCGCGGTACTGGTCGCTGCGCACCTTGTTGACCAGATGCACCGTCGCGAAGCCGAGCAGCGCCACCAGGACGATGGCCGCGAGCATGCCGCCGTAGATGCGCAGGAAGATCGAGTTCAGCGCGGCGCCCCGCCGCGCGCGGCTCACGACCACGGATCGCTGCTCAGCAGGCCGTAGTGTTCGGTGTCGATGAAGCGCTCGTCCTTCAGCTCGCCGTCGCGGCGCGTGCCCTCATGGCGGAAACCGATGCGTTCGAGCAGGCAGCGGCTGGCGAGGTTGTCGGTATCCACCACCGCCTCGATGCGATGGATGCGCATGGCGTCGAAGGCATGCCGCAGGATCGGCGGCAGGCATTCGCTCATCACGCCGCAGCGCCAGTGTTCGGGCATCAGCCAGTAGCCCAGCTCGATGCGCCGGTGGCCCGGCGACCAGTCGTTGAAGCCGCAGGCGCCGATCAGTTGGTCCGGCGCCTCGCGAAAGGCGATGCCCCACCAGAGCCCGCTCTGCTGTTCCTGCAGGTCGCGGTACCAGTCCATCTGCGTCTGGGTTTCGTCCAGCGAACGGTAGGAGACGCCGTAATAGCGGATCACGTCCGGGTTGGACAGCCCGCGGAACACTGCGTCGATGTCGCGCTGTTCGATCTCGCGAAGCAGAAAGCGCGCGGTAGTGAAGGTGGGAAACATGGCACAACCTCTTCTGGGCCTGTCCGGCGTATCGAGCAGCCTAGCGCATGTCCTCGGCCGCCTCGCGGACGAACAGGTAGCCCTTGCTGCGCACGGTCTTGATCAGCCGCGGATGCATCGGGTCGTCGCCGATCTTCGGCCGGATGCGCGAGATGCGCACGTCGATGGAGCGATCCTGGCCGTCGTACTCGATGCCGCGCAGGGCATTGAAGATTTCCTCGCGCGAGAGGATGCGCCCGGCATTGAAGGCCAGCAGCCAGAGCAGGTCGAACTCGGCGCTGGTAAGCTCTATGCCGCGCCCGGCCAGCCAGGCCTCACGCATCGCGTTGTCGATCACCAGCGGGCCGAACTCCAGGCGCCGCTGGTTTTCCGCGACGGGCTCGGCGCTACCCTCGCGGCGGCGCAGCAGGGCGCGGATGCGCGCCAGCAGCACGCGCGGGCGCACCGGCTTGCACACATAGTCGTCGGCGCCGGTTTCCAGGCCCTGCACTTCGTCCATGTCGTCGGTGCGCGCGGTGAGCATGAGGATCGGCCCGTCGAACTCGCCGCGCACCTTGCGGCAGATGCTCAGGCCATCCTCGCCCGGCAGCATCAGGTCGAGCACCACCAGCGCCGGGCGCTCGCGCAGGATGCGCGCCGCCGCCCTGGCCCCGTCGGCCTCGATGCCGACGCTCAGCCCGTGGCTCTCCAGGTATTCGCGGGTCAGTTCCGCCAGCCGCTGGTCGTCTTCGACGATCAAGATGTCCTGCTGCACCACGCTCTCCTCAGGGCTCCGGCTGACCGGATCGGCCGGCATTGTAGCAACGCCGCGAGGCGGATACAGGCAACGCTGGAAAACACAAGATGTAGTGGTCGCCTCGTCGAAGAAAAAACTTCTGCCTGCGTAAAATCACCGCTGAGGCTCGACAGGCGGCGCAGCCCACCAACCACGCTGCCTGCGCCCGGTTACCCACGTTCCACCCACAATCCACGCACACGTTATCCACAGGTTTTGCCGGTTGATCAAACGCCCCTGACGCTCTATCTTGTATGCCGACAAAACAAACCCACTACATCTTGGGTTTACAACGAAGCCTTGCACTATTCAAGCGGTCCCGGAACGAAGCGTCGTACAGCCTCGGAATCCGCAGGCCGAAACGCTTTTCAGCAACCCTTTCGGCCGTTATCAGAAGGCCGGACCCTGAGTCAACGGCATTCTCATGCCGTCAGCGGTCGTAGTGTCGGCCCAATCGGGCAACACTAGGGGTTGTGGTCGCGAGCGTACCCGCGACCAAGGACTTACGAGCCAGGAAGGCACTTGAGTCGCGCCTTTTTCCTGCTCCGATCGTGTTTTCCACCGGTTAGCTGGCTGTACCGGGCGGAGAACGCATTTGGTTAAAAAGCGAACAGACGCGACGACAAGTGTCCAAACCAATTAGAAACGTGGAGACCCTCATGCAGATCGACACCCCACACGAGAAACCGCAGGCCACTGCTCCCCAAGCCGTCGAAGGCTCGCAGGACCTGAGTTCCACCGCCCCCGGCCAACTGCGCGTGATCAAGCGTAACGGCACCGTCGTCGCCTACACCGACGACAAGATCACCGTGGCCATCACCAAGGCGTTTCTCGCTGTGGAAGGCGGCACCGCTGCCGCCTCGTCGCGCATCCACGACACCGTGCGCCGCCTGACCGAGCAGGTCAGCGCCACCTTCAAGCGCCGCATGCCGTCCGGCGGCACCATCCATATCGAAGAGATCCAGGATCAGGTCGAACTGGCCCTGATGCGCGCCGGCGAGCAGAAAGTCGCCCGCGACTACGTGATCTACCGCGAAGCCCGCAGCCAGGAGCGCAAGCGCGGCGTCGCCGACGCCCCGGCCGTGGCCCACCCGAGCATCCGCGTGACCAAGGCCGACGGCAGCCTCTCGCCGCTGGACCTGGGCCGCCTGCAGACCATCGTCCGCGAGGCCTGCGAAGGCCTCGCCGAAGTCGATGGCGCGCTGATCGAAAAAGACACCCTGAAGAACCTCTACGACGGAGTCGCCGAGAAGGACGTCAACACCGCCCTGGTGATGACCGCGCGCACCCTCGTCGAGCGCGAGCCGAACTACTCCTACGTCACCGCCCGCCTGCTGATGGACACCCTGCGAGCCGAAGGCCTGGGCTTCCTCGGCGTGGCCGAGAGCGCCACCCACCACGAGATGGTCGACCTGTACGCCAAGGCGCTGCCGGCCTACGTCGACAAGGGCGTCGAGTTCGAGCTGCTCGACCCCAAACTGAAGACCTACGACCTGGCCAAGCTGGGCGCCGCGATCCAGCACGAACGCGACCAGCAGTTCACCTACCTGGGCCTGCAGACCCTCTACGACCGCTACTTCATCCACAAGGATGGCGTGCGCTTCGAGCTGCCGCAGATCTTCTTCATGCGCGTCGCCATGGGCCTGGCCATCGAAGAACCGAAGAACCGCGAAGAGCGCGCCATCGAGTTCTACAACCTGCTCTCGTCGTTCGACTACATGTCCTCGACGCCGACCCTGTTCAACGCCGGCACCCTGCGTCCGCAGCTCTCCAGCTGCTACCTGACCACCGTGCCGGACGACCTGTCGGGCATCTACAGCGCCATCCACGACAACGCCATGCTGTCCAAATTCGCCGGCGGCCTGGGCAACGACTGGACTCCGGTGCGCGCACTGGGCTCCTACATCAAGGGCACCAACGGCAAATCCCAGGGCGTCGTGCCCTTCCTGAAAGTGGTCAACGACACCGCCGTCGCGGTCAACCAGGGCGGCAAGCGCAAGGGCGCGGTCTGTGCCTACCTGGAAACCTGGCACATGGACATCGAAGAGTTCATCGAGCTGCGCAAGAACACCGGTGACGACCGTCGCCGCACCCACGACATGAACACCGCGAACTGGATTCCCGACCTGTTCATGAAGCGCGTCTTCGACGACGGCCAGTGGACCCTGTTCTCGCCCAGCGAAGTACCCGACCTGCACGACCTCACCGGCAAGGCCTTCGAGGAGCGCTACGAGTACTACGAAGCCATGGCCGGCTACGGCAAGATCAAGCTGCACAAGACCATCGCCGCCAAGGACCTGTGGCGCAAGATGCTCTCCATGCTCTTCGAGACCGGCCACCCGTGGCTGACCTTCAAGGACCCGTGCAACCTGCGCAGCCCGCAGCAGCACGTGGGCGTGGTGCACAGCTCGAACCTCTGCACCGAGATCACCCTGAACACCAACAAGGACGAGATCGCCGTGTGCAACCTGGGTTCGGTGAACCTGGTGAACCACATCGTCGACGGCAAGCTGGACCTGGCCAAGGTCGAGAAGACCGTGAAGACCGCCGTGCGCATGCTCGATAACGTCATCGACATCAACTACTACTCGGTGCCGCAGGCGAAGAACTCCAACTTCAAGCACCGCCCGGTCGGCCTCGGCATCATGGGCTTCCAGGATGCGCTGTACCTGCAGCACATCCCGTACGCCTCCGAAGCCGCCGTCGAGTTCGCCGACAAGTCGATGGAAGCCATCAGCTACTTCGCCATCCAGGCCTCCTGCGACCTGGCCGACGAGCGCGGCAGCTACGAAACCTTCCAGGGTTCGCTGTGGAGCAAGGGCATCCTGCCGCTGGACTCGCAGCAGATCCTCATCGAGGCGCGTGGCCAGAAGTACATCGACGTCGACCTGACCGAGTCGCTGGACTGGGCGCCGCTGCGTGCCCGCGTGCAGAAAGGCATCCGCAACTCGAACATCATGGCCATCGCACCGACCGCCACCATCGCCAACATCACCGGCGTGTCGCAGTCGATCGAACCGACCTACCAGAACCTCTATGTGAAATCGAACCTCTCGGGCGAATTCACCGTGATCAACCCGTACCTGGTCCGCGACCTCAAGGCCCGCGGCCTGTGGGACTCGGTGATGATCAACGACCTGAAGTACTACGACGGCTCGCTGCAGCAGATCGAACGCGTTCCGCAGGAACTCAAGGACCTGTACGCCACAGCCTTCGAAGTGGAAACCAAGTGGATCGTCGACGCCGCCAGCCGCCGCCAGAAATGGATCGACCAGGCCCAGTCGCTGAACCTCTACATCGCCGGCGCCTCGGGCAAGAAGCTCGACGTGACCTACCGCATGGCCTGGTACCGTGGCCTGAAAACCACCTACTACCTCCGTGCCCTGGCCGCGACCAGCACCGAGAAATCCACCGTGACCACCGGCAAGCTGAACGCCGTATCCAGTGGCCAGATGGAAGGCCTGCAGGCCGCCCCGGCGGCCGAGCCGAAGCCGGCACCGGTGCCGCAAGCGTGCAGCATCGATAATCCGGATTGCGAAGCCTGCCAGTAACAGGTCTGGCTTACGCACGAAGCGGAACGGCGCCCGCGTCGTTGCCCGGCAGGTCGGCCCCCATCACGTACAGACGTACGCTCAGGGGCTCCGACCCACCGGGCGCCTAGCGCTGACTCGCCCCGCTTCGCGCTGACCTCGGAGCCCCCCTCTCCCATTTAGGGGAGAGGGCCGGGGAGAGGGAACCCGGCGGCGACCGAATACCGCGACACGCTCCACCCGCTCGCGCCAACGACATGGCGCCGAGCCGCTTTCAACCCCCTCGCCCATTTATGGGAGAGGGCCGGGGAGAGGGAAATGGCAGCGCCGCCCTCCTCCACATTTTCGACGTTTTTGCGTGCACATAACGCAGTACACATTTTCGACCGGCGCAGTCCGGTCCAAGCAGGAGAAACTGCCATGCTGAGCTGGGACGAATTCGACAAACCCGAAGAAGGCGCCGCCAAGGCCGCCGCACCGCAACAGGCCGGTGCCGACATGAGCCTGGAGAAACTCGACAGCGTGGGCGACGCCGCCGCGAGCGAAGCGCGCGCCGTCACCGCCGATGACTCCGAAGCCGTCGCGCGGGCCAAGGCCGCGCTGGACGAGCTGGACATCGTCGAAGGTCTCACCGACCTCGAAGGCTCTGCCGCCCGCGTCCAGGTCGACGAGAAGCGCATGATCAACTGCCGCGCCGACCTCAACCAGTTGGTCCCCTTCAAGTACGATTGGGCCTGGCAGAAGTACCTCGACGGCTGCGCCAACCACTGGATGCCGCAGGAAGTGAACATGAACGCGGACATCGCCCTGTGGAAGAGCCAGGACGGCCTGACCGAGGACGAGCGCCGCATCGTCATGCGCAACCTGGGCTTCTTCTCCACCGCCGACTCGCTGGTGGCGAACAACCTGGTGCTGGCCACCTACCGCCTGATCACCAACCCCGAGTGCCGCCAGTACATCCTGCGCCAGGCCTTCGAAGAGGCGATCCACACCCACGCCTACCAGTACTGCATCGAGTCGCTGGGCATGGATGAAGGCGAGATCTTCAACATGTACCACGAGATTCCGTCGGTCGCGAAGAAAGCCGCCTGGGGCCTCAAGTACACCCGCTCGATCTCCGATCCGAAGTTCGAGACCGGCACCGTCGAGACCGACAAGCAGTTCCTCAAGAACCTGATCGCCTACTACTGCGTGCTCGAAGGCATCTTCTTCTACTGCGGCTTCACCCAGATCCTCTCCATGGGCCGCCGCAACAAGATGACCGGCACCGCCGAGCAGTTCCAGTACATCCTGCGCGACGAATCCATGCACCTGAACTTCGGCATCGACATGATCAACCAGATCAAGATCGAGAACCCGCACCTGTGGGACGACGCCATGAAGGACGAAGCCCGCCAGATGCTGCTGCAAGGCACCCAGCTGGAAATCGAATACGCACGGGACACCATGCCCCGCGGCGTACTCGGCATGAACGCCGCGATGATGGAGGACTACCTCAAATTCATCGCCAACCGCCGCCTCTCGCAGATCGGCCTGAAAGAAGAATACCCAGGCACCACCAACCCGTTCCCATGGATGAGCGAGATCATGGACCTGAAGAAAGAGAAGAACTTCTTCGAGACGCGGGTTATTGAGTATCAGACTGGGGGGGCGTTGAGCTGGGATTGAGTTTTGAATCTACACCGTTAAGAAAAATTAGAAGCGCTTTACCTGATTACGGATGTTCGGGGTAGCGGAAGAAACTAAAAGCCCCGCCTAGTGCGGGGCTTTTATTTTAAACTCATAAATTTAACAATCGACAATCAAGATAAGGCACTTCAAAAACAAAAACACTACTGTATCAAGCCCGCCTTCCATAACTTTAAAAGGCGCCCAAAATGCATGAAAAACATACCCCTCTAAAAAACTGGCCATATTTCCGGCTAGCTTTGGCCATCCCATTATTCTCAGCAGTCGTCATTGCAGCATTTATAAAATATAGCGATACCTCAATTGGCCAGCTTTGCGGATCATCCGCATGCTGGACTAACTTTATTGCTTTCTTCAAAGTCCCTATCGCTATCGCCAGCCTAGCCATTCCAATCGCCGGCGTCGTCGTAGCGATGCACAGATCGGATGAAACAGCGATTCAGATCAAAAATAGTCAAAGACAAATCGACGAAGCGCTCGCCAATAACAAATTCGGAAATTATCTAAAGCATAGAGATTCTTTTATCAATCTCGTTCTTGCAGGTCAAGAACGTCTACTTATCAAAGAAAGCAGAGTAAAAATAAATGCCTCTGCACTCTATGAAAAAATATACCCTAAAAATAGCTATACAAATCTTGAACTGCACTCAGATGGGAACTACCAATTCTGGCACATCGTGCACTCCAGGATCGAGGCACTATTTGAATGCAGCGGAAACACGAGAAATACCTCGAGAGAAGGCTACGCCAGCAATATAATCCTTCAAACGAAACAAATACTCGACATACTTGAAACAAAAATCGAAAGCGGATGGAGCATTCATGGCTCAGGCATCTACTATAATATCAGCTGCGAAATAATAAAAAGTCACGATCTACTTTCATCACTAAGCGCAACAATAGAGCTCATATTTGACTGCACAGACATGCTTAGAATAATCAGCAATACAGAATACGAAACCGAAAAACTACATTCAAAATTTGATGCAGCCTGGAAAAAAAACGTATACGAGAAAATGTGTGGAGCATTTGAGGGCGAGTAAATTAATGAAATTAAGCGAGCGAGGTAGCCTGGACTCCGCTCCGCGCGGAAAAGCGAAGTAGCCCGGACACCTCACTACGCTGACAGACGTAGACGTGTCGGCGGCGTAGGGTGGACAGCGCTTCACCTGTCCACCGTTTCACGGCCCCAGACCACACCCTGCTCACGGATGAGCCGCCATGTCCCGCTACCGCCGCGCTCGGGTTCCCGGCGCTACGTACTTCTTCACTGTCAACCTGCGCAACCGCAAAGGCGATCTGCTGACGCGCCATATCTCGCTGCTGCGTGAAACGGTTCGGATAACCAAAGCCCGTCATCCTTTCCATATCGATGCCTGGGTGGTGCTGCCCGAACACATGCATTGCCTGTGGACGCTGCCCGAGGACGACGCCGATTTCGCGCGGCGCTGGAAGGTGATCAAGCAGCTGTTTTCCCGCGGTCTCGATGCAACCGAGCCGCTCTCCCCCGCCCAATTGGCCCGCGGCGAGCGCGGCATCTGGCAACGGCGTTATTGGGAACACCTGATCCGCGACGAACTCGATTACCAACGCAATGTCGATTACATCCATTTCAATCCGTTGAAACATGGTAACCGCTCCATAAACCCCA